>JAEWHZ010000251.1 GCA_023387585.1 Pseudomonadota bacterium | reverse complement strand
CGAGCTGCTCGCTGGCGCGATAGCCGATCAGATGCGTCTTGACCACCAGCCCTTCCGCCTCGAGCCGCGACAGCGCCTCGCGGATCGGGGTCTGCGACACGCCGAGCTCGCGCGCCAGATTGTCGATGGAGATGCGGCTGCCCGGCTTGATGGTGCGGCCCATGAGCTGGGCGTAGAGCAGGCCATAGACCTCGTCTCCCAGCCGCACCGGGCGGCGGATCTGCGATTTCGCTGTATTCGGCCTCGGCACCATGCGCCTCGTGGTTGACATCTTCGACGGGTCGCCGGATAACATATCCTATATCCGATAGGATTTCCAATGCCCGTTGTCTCCGTCTCCGAAATCAATGCGCGCGTCGATGCCGCGCTCGGCGCCGCCGGCGTGCCCGAGGCGCATGCGGTCTCGCAGCGCCTGCTGCTGGTCGACGCCGAATTGCGCGGCATCGCCTCGCATGGGCTGCTGCGCCTGCCGCGCATCATCGAGCGTATCGCCAATGGCGTCACCGACCCGCGGGCGCGCGGCGTTCTCGAGTGGACGGCGCCGGGCGTCGTCAAGGTCGACGGGCAGCAGGGGCTCGGGCCGGTGATCGCGCTCAACGCCATCGCCGCCATCGCCGAACGGGCGAAGACGCAGGGCATCGCGCTCGCCGCCGTCACCCGCTCGGACCATATCGGCATGCTGGGCTTTTATGCCGACCGCGTCGCCGAAAGCGGGCAGATTCTCATCGCCCTCACCACCAGCGAGGCGCTGGTGCATCCCTGGGGCGGGCGCCGCGCCATGCTGGGCACCAATCCCGTCGCCATCGGCATGCCCACGGGCGAGGGCATCTTCATGATGGATACCGCAACGTCCGTGGTGTCGATGGGCGAGGTGCACAACCATGCCGATCGCGGCGTGCCGATCCCGCTCGGCTGGGCGCTCGATGCCGAGGGCAATCCGACGACCGATGCCGCGGCGGCGCGTTCCGGCGCCATCGCCCCGTTCGGCAACGCCAAGGGCTATGCGCTCGGGCTCGCCTTCGAGCTGCTGGCCACCAGCCTCGCCGGCGCCGCCATCGGCCGTGACGTCGTCGGCACGCTCGATTCCGACAAAAAGTGCAACAAGGCCGACCTGTTCATCGTCATCGACCAGGCGATGTCCCCGGTCGGGTCCTATCTCGAGGCGCTGCGCGCCGAAATGCCGGCCGAGGGTTTTGACGGCGTGCGCATTCCCGGCGAGCGCGGGCGCGAGTTGCGCGCTCGGGCCGAGCGCGAGGGCGCCGAGATCGCCGATGTCACCTGGTCGAAAATTCTCGCCCTTCCGGGCGCTAGCGAGGCTTTGTCATGACGGATGATCTGAATTTCGGCGCCCTGCGCTCGCCGCGCCATATCCTGTTCGGCTCCGGCCAGCGCGGCGCTTTGGCCCGTCACGTCGCAAGGCTCGGCCAGCGGGTGCTGATCGTCACCGATCAGCGCATGGCCGCCTCCGACGAATTTCTGCAGCTCGCCGATAGCGTGCGGGCGCTCACCCCGGCGCTCGCGGTCTATGACGGCGTCGAGGCCGAGCTGCCGGCCGAATGCCTCGCCGCCGGGCTCGATGCCGCAAAGCGCCATGGCGCCGATGTCGTCGTCGGCATTGGCGGCGGCAGCTGCATCGACGCCGCCAAGATCGTCGCCCTGCAGCTGGCCCATGGCGGCACGCCCGCCGATTACTACGGCGAGCACAAGATTCCCGGTCCCGTCGCCCCGCTGATCGCCGTGCCGACCACGGCCGGCACCGGCTCGGAGGCCACCCCCGTGGCCGTGATCTCGGACCCCGAGCGTGCGGTCAAGGTCGGCATCGCCAGCCCTTGGCTGATCCCCGACACCGCCATCTGCGACCCCGAGCTCACCCTCACCTGCCCGTCGGGCCTCACCGCCGTCTCCGGCGCCGACGCTCTGGTGCATGCCATCGAGGCCTATACCACCGCCCGCCGCACCCCCGATGCCGAGATCACCCACGACCACGTCTTCGTCGGCAAGACGGCGCTGACCGACCCATATGCGCTGGCCGCCATCGAGAATATCGCCGGCAGCCTCGCCGAGGCGGTCGAGAACGGCGGCAATCTCGCAGCCCGCAGCGCCGTCATGCTCGGCGCCTTGCAGGCCGGTCTCGCCTTCGGCACCGCCGGTACCTCGGTGTGCCACGCCGTGCAATATCCCGTCGGCGCGCTGACCCATACCGCGCACGGGCTCGGCGTCGCGTTGATGCTGCCCTATGCGCTCGAATTCAACCGCTTCCATGCCGGCGCCGAAATCGCCGCCATCGGCCGGGCGATGGGCGTTTCCGGAGCCGGCGAAGCGCAGATCGATGCGACCATCGCCGCCGTCGCCGCGTTGTTCGAGCGCATCCGTATCCCGAAGAGCCTCGCCGAGATCGGCGTCGGCGAAGAAAAACTCGACTGGATCGCCGAGCAGGCGCTGAACGCCAACCGCCTGATCAAGAACAACCCGCGCCCGGTCGACAGGGCCGGCATGGATGCGCTGGTCGCGGCCGCCTTCGCCGGCGACCGCGCGCGCCTCGCAGAAAGGAACTGAATGATGACGGGCGAGCTTTCCTTCGACCCCAGGACGCTGCCGACCGATCTGTGGATCGGCGGGCGCTGGACCGCCGGCGCCACGAAAAAGCGCATCGACGTGGTCGACCCTTCGACGGGCAAGGCCATAACCGCCGTGGCCGACGCCTCGGTGGACGATGCGCTCGCCGCCGTCACCGCCGCCTATGAGGCCGGCCCCGGCTGGGCCGCCACGGCGCCGCGCAAGCGCTCGGAAATCCTTCGCCGCTGCTTCGAGCTGATGATCGAGCGCAAGCAGATGCTGGCCGAGCTGATCGCGCTCGAAAACGGCAAGGCGCTGGGCGATGCCGAGGGCGAGGTCGCCTATGCCGCCGAGTTCTTCCGCTGGTTCTCCGAGGAAGCCGTGCGCCTCAACGGCGACGTCAGCATCGCTCCGGGCGGGACCAACCGCATCCTCGTGCAATACCAGCCGATCGGCGTTTCCGTCCTCGTCACGCCGTGGAACTTCCCGGCCGCCATGGCCACCCGCAAGATCGCCCCGGCGCTCGCCGCCGGCTGCACCTGCATCCTCAAGCCGGCCACCGAAACCCCGCTCACCGCCTATGCGCTGGCCGATATCTATCGCGAGGCCGGCGTGCCGGAGGGCGTCGTCAACGTCATCACCACCTCGCAATCCGGCAAGACGGTCAGCGCCATGCTGCACGATCCGCGAGTGCGCAAATTGAGCTTCACCGGCTCCACCGAGGTGGGGCGCAAGCTGCTGCGCGAGGCGGCCGACACCATCGTCTCGTGCTCGATGGAGCTGGGCGGCAACGCCCCCGTCGTCGTCTTCGACGATGCCGATCTCGACCTCGCCGTCGAGGGCGCCATGCTCGCCAAGATGCGCAATGGCGGCGAGGCCTGCACGGCGGCCAACCGCTTCTATGTGCAGGAAGGCATCATGGAAGCCTTCGCCCAAAAATTCGCCGAGCGCATGAAGGCGCTCAAGCTCGGACCGGGCTATCGGAAGGGCACGCAATGCGGCCCGCTGATCAACAAGGACGCGGTCGAGCGCATCGGCTCCTGGGTCGACGAGGCGGTGCGTCGCGGCGCGCGGGTCATGGCCGGCGGTGAGGCTACAGGCGGCGATGGCTTCTTCTTCCCGCCGACCGTCCTCGCCGACGTGCCGACGGACGTCACCCTCGTACGCGAGGAAATCTTCGGGCCGATCGCCCCGCTGATGCCGTTCCGCACCGAGGACGAGGCCATCGCCATGGCCAACGACACCGAATACGGTCTCATCGCCTATGTCTTCACCCGCGATCTCGCGCGCGGCCTGCGCGTGTCGGAAAAGATCGAAGCCGGCATGATCGGCCTCAATCGCGGCCTCGCCTCCGATCCCGCCGCCCCCTTCGGCGGCGTCAAGCAGAGCGGTCTCGGCCGCGAGGGCGCCCATCACGGCATATTGGAGTTCTGCGAGGCGAAATACATCGCCGTGAGCTGGTAGGGGCGCTCTCTCTCAGAATCCCGGCCTTTCAACCCTCTCGGTGTCACCCCGGCCTCGGGCCGGGGCCCATCACGAGAGGACACGGCCGAAGCACCACGGTGCCTGTTGCAGCGTTTGGAGATAGGCCCCGGGCCTCCGCCCGGGGTGACATGTGGAGCGGTGGGCGGGGCGGTGGGCGGTTGGCACCGCCCCTAAATCCCCTCCAGCAACACCCCCACAGGCGGCACCCCGTCCGTCGCCGTCGCGCCCTTGAGGCACGCCGCCGCGGCCCTGTGTCCGACCTTCAGGCATGTCTGCCGTTCCCATCCGGCGATGATGCCGAACAGCACGGCCGCGCAAAAGGCGTCGCCGGCGCCGACCGGGCTGGCGATGTCGGCCGGATCGACCGGCAGCGCCGGCTCGAACAGCGTTTCCGCCTCCGGTTCCGCCCAGGCCGCGCCTTCGGGGGCATGCACGATCACCCCGCGCCGGACGCCGCGGCGCAGCAGGTCCTCGGCCGCCGCGCACAAGCTGGCCGGTTCCAGACCGCGATAGGGCGCGCGCACTGTGCGCTCGCTCGCCCGCCCGGCCTCGACCTCGTTGATGATCAGAAAATCGCACCAGGGCAGGGCGGAGCCGACGATATGGGCGAAATCCGGGTTTTCCGAGGAGACGAAATCGACGCAGGTGACAAAGCCCGCCGCCTGTGCCCGTTCGAGCAGATGCGAGGCCGGTGAGCGCCCGTCCGGGCCGACGCGGTCGAGCCCGCCCAGCAGCATCAGATAGCCCAGATAAAAATACCGGTAGCCTTCCGCCGCCAGCGTTTCGAAATCGACATGCTCGGGCCCGAACAGATCGTTGGCGCCGGGATGGTAGAAGAAGGTGCGCGTCTTGCCCGGATCGGTCATCACCAGCGTATGCGCGGTGGCCGCGCCGGGGCAGGTGACGATGTGGCGGTCCACCAGGCCGAAGCGGGCGCAATGGGCGCGCACGGTCTCGCCGTCGCGGTCGTCGCCGATGCAGCCGACCGGCACGATGGGGTCGGCGAAGCCCAGCGAGACCAGATCGCTCGCCACATTGGCGGCGCCCCCGCCCACGCCCTCGGTCTCGCTCAATATATGCGCCAGATCGCCCTGCTCGGGCCAACCGGTGATGGTGTGCACCCGGTCGACGATCCAGTTGCCGGCGCAGACGATGCCGCGCCGCTCTGTCTCGTTCATGGTTTCAGCGCCTCGTTCCACAGCAGGCGCAAGGGCGCCTCGTCCTCCTCCATCGCCGAGAAGCGCCCCAGCGGCTCGAGGAAATAGTTGTCGGTCCTGTCGTCATTGGTCTGGCTGACCTCGCCAGCGAATACCGGGCCTTCGCCCGGCGCGGCATAGAAGCGATGATGGAGCCCGCGCGGAATGGTCACGCTCTCGCCGGGGCGCAGCCGCAGCGCCTCGCGCGGCGCCAGTTTCCTCGTGCCGGCATCGACCGTCACCTCCACCGGCCGGTCGGTCTCCGCGCCGTCCTCGGCCCAGACGAACTCGATCACCAGCGTACCGCCGCCACGGTTGATGATATCCTCCATCTTCACCTTGTGGGCGTGCATCGGGGTTTCCTGGCCTTCCTCAATGAACAGCAGCTTTTCGGCATAGGGCCGGTCGGCGGCATCGCTCGAGCGCCCGTTGCGCACGCAGAACAGCGTCAGCCCGCGCCTTAAGAAATCGCCCGAGCCGAAATCGGTCACGTCCCAGCCCATCTGGTGCGCATCGAGATAGCGCGTGGTGTCAGGATCGGCGGCGAATTCCTCCGCCGTCCAGTCGCTCCACGCCGGCAGCGCCCAGCGATGCAAGCGCAATTGCTCGATTGCGCGGCCCAGCGCGCGGTTGATCTCGGATCGTTTCATTCTTGCTCCTCCCATCTTCTTATTGAGCGCCATCTCCCCGCGCGTCATTCCCGTGGAGGGGGCATGCGGCTTACGTTCTGGATTCGGCGTCAAACATCCCCCGACAGCCACCCCTCAATACTCAACCGTCACCACGCGATTTTCCCGCCCCGCCTCCAGCGCCGCCGTCAGCACCGCATGATGCGCCGCCGCTTCCCCCGCCGTGGCGCAGCCGAAGCCGTTGGCATCGCCTCCTGCCAGCTCGTCGAGATAGGCGGCCCACATCTGCTGGATGGCGTCGATGAAGCCGAATTCGAAGATCTTTCCGGTGATGGTCGGGAACAGCGAATCGTACCCCAGATCCTCCACCGCCCAGGCCTGCGAGCCGCCGCGATAGTCGAGCTTTCGCCACTGGCGCGGGCTCTTGGTCGAGAACTCGGCGCTCTGCTTCATGCCGTAGATGCGCAGATTCCAGCTGTTCGCCTCGCCCGGCGCGATGCGCCAGGTCTTCAGCGTGATCGGAAAGTGCTGTGCGTCTGTCTCGACCGTGCCGAAGATGGTCGCATTGTCCCAGGTGGTGCAGGGCACGCGGCCGCCCTTGCCGTCCGGCCGTTCGGCGATGCGCTTGACGAGCTGCGCCGACACGGTTTTCGGGCGCCAGCCGAGGCGCAGCGGCACATGCAGCACATGCATGCCGAGATCGCCCATGCAGCCATAGGCGCCGTTGACCTCCTCCATGCGCTTCCAGTTGATCGGCTTGTCCGGGTCGAGGTCGGAGGAATGCAAAAACTCGGCCTCGACGGCGATGATGTCCCCCATCTCGCCGGAGCGCGCCAGCTCGAAGATTTTTTGCGCGCCCGGATAGAAGGGCAGTTCCGACGAGCAGCGCACGACCAGTTCCGGGTGCGCCTCCACGCGCGCCATGATGGCTTGGTTCTGCGCCCGGTCCATGCCGAAGGGCTTTTCGCCGAACAGGTGCTTTCCGGCGTCGATTATGTCGCAATAGAATTGCTGATGCAGATTGTGCGGCACGGCGCAGTAGACGGCGTCGACATCGGAATTGGCCAGCAGTTCGCGGTAATCCGCCGTCACCTGCGAAATGCTCGGCACATTGTCGGAAAACCACTGCGTCAGTGCCGGATTGGTGTCGCATACGGCGACGATCTCCGGCCGCGCCTTCATGCCGCCGAGATGCAGCCAGCGTGCGGCGGCCGAGGCGAATTCGCGCCCCATCAGCCCGCAGCCGATGATGCCGAAGCGGAAGGTTTTCATGGTGCGGGCCCTCAGCTCAGATGCTTCGCCGCCGCCTCGGCGGTCGCGTTCTCATGCACGATCGCCATCAGCGCCCGCGTCATGCCGGCCGGGTCGGCGTGGTGCACTACGTTGCGGCCATAGACGATGCCGCGCGCGCCCTGGCGCATCAGTTCCTCGGTGCGTGCCAGGATTTCCGCATCCGACACCCGCCCGCCGCCGCGCACCAGCACCGGCAGGCCCTGTGCGATCTCGATGACGCGGTGATATTCCGAAACATCCGAGCACGGGTCGGCCTTGATGATGTCGGCGCCGAGCTCGGCGGCCTGGCGCACCAGCGGCAGGATCTTGTCGATGTCGCCATCGACCATGTAGCCGCCCTTGGAATTGTCCTGCATCACCAGCGGCTCGACCATTAGCGGCATGCCGGCCAGCTCGCATTCGCGCTTCAGGGCGTTGACGTTGCGCACGCAGTCGCGGTGGATTTCCGGCTGGCCGGGCAGCATGAACAGGTTGACGACGACGCAGGCGGCGTCGAGCGCCACGGCCTGTTCCACCGGCCGGTCGATGACCTCGGAGAACAGGGTGCGCGGCAGCGGGCTGCCATAGACATTGGCGATGTCGGTGCGCAGCACCAGGGCCGGGCGGGTCTTGCCGGGAATCGCCTGCAGGATCGGCGCGGTGCCGGGCGGCAGCTGGATGGCGTCGGGCTCCGCGCTGGCGATGGTGGTGATCGCCTTTCGCATATCCTCGATGCCGCCGAGAAAGCTGGCCTCGTTGAACATGCCGTGGTCGATGGCGACGTCGAAGCAGTTGCCGGATGTGCCGAACAGACGATTGAGCCGCGCAGCCTTCATCGCGAGCCTCC
>JAEWHZ010000326.1 GCA_023387585.1 Pseudomonadota bacterium | reverse complement strand
CGTCCTCGAACTCGGCATGGGTGACGAAGCGCTTGTTGCGCCGCGCCGCCATCAGCGCCGCCTCGTTGACGAGGTTCATCAGATCGGCGCCCGAAAAGCCGGGCGTGCCGCGCGCCAGAACCTTGAGATCGACATCCGGCGCCAGCGGCACCTTGCGCACATGCACCTTCAAGACCTTTTCGCGCCCGGCGACGTCGGGGTTCGGCACCACCACCTGGCGGTCGAACCGGCCCGGGCGCAGCAGCGCCGGGTCGAGCACGTCCGGCCGGTTGGTGGCCGCGATCAGGATGATGCCCTCATTGGCCTCGAAGCCGTCCATCTCGACCAGAAGCTGGTTCAGCGTCTGCTCGCGCTCGTCATTGCCGCCGCCGAGGCCGGCGCCACGCTGGCGGCCGACCGCGTCGATCTCGTCGATGAAGATGATGCAGGGCGCATTCTTCTTGGCCTGCTCGAACATGTCGCGCACGCGCGAAGCGCCGACGCCGACGAACATCTCGACGAAGTCGGAACCGGAAATGGTGAAGAACGGCACATTGGCCTCGCCGGCCACCGAGCGGGCCAGCAGCGTCTTGCCGGTGCCCGGCGGGCCGACCAGCAGCACGCCGCGCGGAATGCGTCCGCCGAGGCGCTGGAACTTGCCCGGATCGCGCAGGAATTCGACGATTTCCTCGAGATCCTGCTTGGCCTCGTCGACGCCGGCGACGTCCTCGAAGGTCACCTTGCCCTGCGTCTCAGTCAAAAGCTTGGCGCGCGACTTGCCGAAGCCCATGGCCCCGCCGCGTCCCCCGCCCTGCATCTGGCGGATGAAGAAGAACCACACGCCGATGATGACGAGGAAGGGCAGCCAGCTCGACAAGAGGATCGACCAGAACGGGCTCGATTCAGGCGCCCGCGCGGTGATCGCTACATTGCTGTCCTCGAGGCGCGAGACCACCTCGGCGCCGTCGGGAATGACGACCTCGAAGCGCGTACCGTCGCGCAACAGTCCCTGGGCGACATTGTCGATCAGCGTCACCGACTGCACGGAGCCGGCATCGATATCCGCAACGAACTGGCTGTAGCTCTTTTCCGCTACCGCGATCGAGCGCGTCGAAGACTGGAAGACCTGGAACAGGCCCATCAGCATGAATAGGATAACCAGCCAGATGGCGAAGTTGCGGAAATTTCCGTTCATCAAACCTGTCCCGGATTGCCGGCCGGATAAGGAGTGCGGGGCCGGCAGGATTCCCGCAATGTAGGCCCCGCATTAGGGCCGTACAAGGGCAAGACCTGCGCTCGGCATCCCCTGTGGTCCAGTCATTTCGTCACATTGCGGTTAATGCGCCCTTCGGCGCCCGGAGCGTTTCCAGGAAAACTGCGCAGCGGTTTTCCGGTTCGGAAACGCGACCAATCAAAGTTCGTTCAGTCGCGCAGCAGGTCGACCGAGACGCGTTCGTCGAAGCAATACGCCCCGAGCGCCAGCACCGCCCCCCCTTCGTCGCGCACCACCGGCGCGGTGCGGATCGCTTCCGCGGGCGCCATCACCTTGAAGCCGAGCACGTCGCGCAGCCGGTGGCGGGGCAGATAGTCGGCCAGCCCGGCGGTGAAGGCATCGGCGGCGGAATGGTTGACGATACGGAAGCGCCTATCCCAGGTGATCGCCGTTCCCGGCGCCAGCGCCGAATCCGCCGGCCGCGCGCGCCCCGGCTCGCGCGCCAGCACCACAATATCGGCATCGGCGCGCAAGATCGTGCCGAGCAGCGTGGTGCGCGCGATCTCCTCCCCGCCGCGCAGCCGCTCGGCCAGCGCCTCCACCGGCGCCAGCGCATTGGGCTTCTGCCGCCCGCCGACCACGCGCAGCGTACGCGCCAAAACGCGCTGGCCGATGGCAGGCGACAGCTTGCGCAGGGCCTCGCGGTCGATCTCGGCCGCGCCGAACCCGTCCAGCGCCACCACGGCGTCGAAGGCTGCATCGGCGATCTCGCCCAGCGCCGCATCGGCCTCGCCCATGCGGCGCGCGAAGCGCACCAGCGTTGCGGCATCGAGCCCCAGATCGGCGAGTTGCGGCAGCGCCTGCCGCCATCGCACCCGCTCATAATCGGTGTCCAGGTTGGAGGGATCGACGACCGGCACCAGCCCCTCGCGCCGCACCAGCGCCGCCAGCGCGTCGGGATCGGCATCGAGCAACGGACGCATCACCGTGACGCCCTCGATTTCGGACACAAAATCCATGCCGCGCAGCCCCTCGACGCCGCTGCCATGGGCGAGCCGCATCAAGACCGTCTCCGCCTGGTCGCGCCGATGATGCGCCGTCAGCAGCACCGTGCAGCCGTCTTCCTGCATCGCCGCCCCGATCAGCCGGTAGCGCGCCACCCGCGCCGCCGCCTGCACGCCGCTTTGCGGCTTGTCGCCGGCCCAGCGCAGCGCCCGCGCCTCGAGCCCGTAGCGCGCCGCGCATTCGCACACGAAGGCGACCTCCCCTTCCGCCTCCGGGCGCAATCCGTGGTCCAGCGCATAGACCACCATCCTCGGCGGCGTCTGCTGCGCATCGCGCCAGCGCGCCGCCAGCACCATCAGCGCCAGGCTGTCGGCGCCGCCCGAAACCGCGAGCCCGATGCAGTCGGCCTTGCCAAGCCGCGCGAACAGCGATGCCAGCCGCGCGGGGCTGTCGAGGGGTTCGTTCATGCCGGCGGGCACTGCGCCCCGGCGCGTTCGAGCTCCAGCCGCTCTGAGAAGGCGGCGGTGAGATTGGCGAAGCGGTTGGGAATCTCGGAAAACGTCCGGCACGCCGTGTCGCGCTCGTCGGAGCGCGCAAGCGCGATGCCAAGGCGCAGCATCAGGTCGGGCGCGCGCGGCGAGTCCGGCGCCGAGGCGTAGCCGTCGAGCAGCACTTCGGCGGCTTCCTGATAGGCGCCGCGCGCCAGCAGCGCCTCACCCAGCCAGTTGGCCGCATCCTGCCCCTGGCGGTGCTCGGGATAGAGCGCCAGGAACTGGCTGAACTGATCCTCGGCGAAGCTATAATCGCCCTCGCTCATCGCCGCATAGGCCGCGGCGAACTGCGCATCAGCATCCGCATCGGCGCCATCACGCTCGCCGGGGGTGTAGTTGAGGGTGATCGGCCGCGCCTCGAGCATGCTCAGATCGACCGGCAATTCACCCAGCGCGGGCGGGCGGGCGCCGGCGGGATCGAGTAGCGGATCGCGCGAGGCCGGCAATTCGATCGAGCCGGTCGGGGCGGAGCCGTCGTCGAAGGTCGGGTCGAACTCCAGCTCGCCCGGCAGAGGCTGCACGCCCTGCTCGGGAATCACCGTGGGCGGCGCCTCCTCGATCTGCTGTTGCTGCGGCGCGGAAGGCGCCCCGCCCTCGATCGCATCGAAGCGGAACTCGATGTCTTCCTGCAGCCGCCCCACCAGCTGCTGCATCTGCTGCAGCTGGAAGGTCAGCCCCTCCACCTGCCCGGTCAGCTCGCGGATCTGGGTCTCGAGCTGGTCGATGCGCACGGCGAGCTGCGTCGGGTCGGCCTGCGCCACCTGCGCCAGCACCGATGTCTGCGGCGCCGGCAGCATGTCGTAGCCGCCCGCCGCGCCGGGCATGGCGAAGGCAAGGCCACACAGCGCGGCCAGCACGAGATTACGCTTGGGAGTATTCACGGGCATCGGATCAGACCTCCGGTTCTGATCGGGAAAGGGTCGCAAAGCAAAGACGTCGCGATAGCGGCGGATTTTGGTCAAAAGAAAGCGCCGGGACCGAATGACCGGCCCCGGCGCATTGCCTCCAGTATTCCGCTGGATCGGTGCGCAGGCCAGAACCTGCGCTTTTTCGTTTCTCGTTACTGGACCACCGTCACGCCGCGACGGTTCTGGCTCCAGCACGAGATGTCGTTGCAGATCGCCACCGGCCGCTCCTTGCCGAAGGACTGGCTCTGCAGGCGATTGGCGGCGACGCCGCGCGAG
>JAEWHZ010000287.1 GCA_023387585.1 Pseudomonadota bacterium | reverse complement strand
CCCCGGCGAATTGTGGAACAAATCGGGCCGGTTGCGGTTGTGGGTGGCACATCACTGCAATCGAGGGCTCACCCATGAACTCCATCATCTATCTCGTCGGTCTCGTCGTGATCGTCCTGGCGATCCTGTCCTTCATCGGCCTCGCCTGAGCGATCGCAGCAACGATAAGGAGGACGCGATGTCACTCGATACCCCGACCGTGGCCGTGGTCGAAACCGGCCTGGAGCGCGACAGCGCTTCCTATGTGGACTGGCCGGCGATCATCGCCGGCATCCTGCTCGCCAGCGCCATCTCCGTGGTGCTGCTCAGTTTCGGCTCGGCCATCGGGCTGAGTTTCGTCGGCTTCGAGGCGCACGAGGGCGCGCCCGCCTGGCTGATCGCCATCGCGGCGGCGCTGTGGCTGCTCTGGGTCCAGGTCTCGAGCTTCATGGCCGGCGGTTATCTGACCGGCCGCCTGCGCCGGCGTCATTTCGATGCGACCGAGGAGGAAAGCGACATGCGCGATGGCGCGCATGGCGTGCTGGTCTGGGCCGGCGGTGCGATCCTGGGAACCGCGCTGACGCTGGGCGGGCTGGGTGCCGCGGCCACCACGGCCGGCAATGTCGCCGGCGGCCTTGCCGCGGGCGCCGGTGCGGCTGTGGCCGAGGCGGTCGATCCCAACGCCTATTTCGTCGACCAGCTGTTCCGCAGCCCGCAGGCTGGGGCCGGCGTCGATGTCGGGCTCGCCCGCGACGAGGCGGCGCGCATCTATGCCCAGGCCGAGACCGCCGGCACGGTGCCCGACGCCGACAACACCTATCTGGCCCAGCTGGTCGCGGCCAATACCGGGCTGAGCGAGGAAGAGGCGGCGACCCGCGTCGAACAGGTCGCCCAGGCCATGGCCCAGGCCCGCGAGCAGGCGCTTGAGGCGGCCCGCATCGCACGCAACACCGCCGTCGTCGGCGCCTTCCTGATCGCCGCCTCGCTGCTGGTCTCGGCCATCGGCGCTTTCTGGGCGGCCCAGAGGGGCGGCAACCACCGCGACAACGACACCGTCTTCGCCGACGCCTTCCGCCGGTTCTAAGGAGTACTCTGTATGCTGAAAGGTCTTCTGCTCTGGATGATCGGCGTTCCGATCTGGCTGATCATCATCCTGCTGATCGTATTCTGACCCCGGCCCTGCCGGCGGAAGAAGAAAAGGCGGCCGATGGCCGCCTTTTTTCGTCTTCGCTACGCCGCGTCGACGCCGATGCCGACCGGGCAGCTCACCCCGGTGCCTGCCAGCCCGCAATAGCCGTTGGGGTTCTTGGCCAGATATTGCTGGTGATAGGTCTCGGCGAAGTAGAACGGCCCGGCCGGGCCGATCTCGGTGGTGATCGGCCCCAGCCCGCGCGCCTTCAGCGCCTTTTCATAGCCGCGCCGGCTGGCCTCGACCGTCTCGCGCTGTTCCGGCGTCGTCGTATAGATCGCCGAGCGGTATTGCGTGCCGATATCGTTGCCCTGGCGCATGCCCTGCGTCGGGTCGTGCTCCTCCCAGAAGCGGCGCAGCAGCGTGTCGAGCGAGATCTTGGCGGGATCGAACACCACCATCACCGCCTCGGTATGCCCGGTACGGCCCGAGCACACCTCTTCATAGCTCGGATTGGGCGTATGCCCGCCCTGGTAGCCCACGGCGGTGACGATCACCCCCGGCAGCGTCCAGAACAGCCGCTCGGCGCCCCAGAAGCAGCCGAGCGCCAGATAGATCGTCTCGGCGCCCTCGGGATAGGAGCCCTTGAGCGGCGCCTGGTTGACGAAATGGCGTTCGGCCACGCTCATGGGCGCGTCGCGCCCGGGCAGGGCTTCGGCGGCGCTCGGCACGCTGAGCGGCTTGGCTTTGAAGAACATGATCGTCTCCTTCAGATATGGTCGGTGGTGACGAAGCGCCGGCTCTGCCGCGTGCGTCCCAGCACCGCGAGGATCAGTCCGGGCACGCCGATCACCACGAAGGCCGGCGCCGCGAGCGTGGCGGCCAGCACCTGCTCCAGCAGTTCGGCGAACAGGCGTGAGGCGAGGAACCCCTCGACCGCGGCGAGGGTCTCGCCCGACAGGCCCGCCCAGTATTCGGCAAGGCTCGTGGTGACCACGGCATTCGCGGCGAGCGATTTGGTGCCGTCGATGACGATCAGCACCACCGCCAGCGCCAGCATCCAGGTCCCCACGATCCGAAAGATCACGCGCATCGTTCATATTCCGTCCGGCTGCGTTCAAGATGGTCGGTGAGCGCCCGCCATGCAATGGGTCGCCGTTCATCTGTCGTTCATCTAACGCGCGCAATCGCCAATTTGCCTTATCGCACAAGCCAAATCGCGCTATTGCGTCACCAACCCCGATCGCTATAGTGCGCCCGCTCGCGCCCGGGCTCCGGCTTCGGAGCGACGCGCAGCGGAGAGATGGCCGAGTGGTCGAAGGCGCACGCCTGGAAAGTGTGTAGGCGGGGAACCGTCTCGAGGGTTCGAATCCCTCTCTCTCCGCCATCTAGTCCGGCATATTGGAATAGCTTGTTATTATGCTGCCAAAAGGCCCGCAGAAGCGGACCTTTTCGTTGTTTCGAGCATTCTCTGCGGTCTGGTTTTTTAGCATTTGGGGCGCGTTCTGGGCGTTTTTCTCTACGCTGGATTCGACGGTACGGATTTCTATTCTGGTTATTGATGGCCGATTGCGAAAATTCATGCATTGGCAGCTTTGCGCCCTCATTCCTGCCGTTCGGAGCACTGTCGCTCTTTCCTGAAAGCTGTCGTCAGCCGCCGGCCTGAAGACATCGCGTTGGAATCTGAGCCCATTTGAGTCTCTTCAAAAGGGGCAAGGCTTTGCCGGCATCCACTGCTCCTCCTCGAAGTTGAACATCAGCTTACGCTCGCCGTCCTTAAGCAACACGCCATCCATGGGCTCCATGCCGCCGGGCTCGCCGGCCGTCGCCATGGTGACCTGCGGGCAGCGTCGAGCGTGTATGTGCCGGGCTCGAAATGGCCACCGGTCGCGGTCTCTATCCACAGCTGGTAATTCATCGGGTGCATTCTCGTCTATCGAAGGGGCGGCCGGCACGAACCAGGACGTCATCGGGAATTGGAATTGATCAAAAGTCGCGCTCGGCCGCGCGTCGGGACAACTCGTCCAACTCGGGGCCCTGGGCGGCGCCGGTGGCGACAATGGCGTCCACCAGCCTCTTGCCCTCATACGGCCAGTCCCCGCGCTCCGAGGGTAACAGCCTTTGCAGCGCCGTCACCAACGCGGCGATTCCAACAACATCGAGATCGGCGACCTCGCAGTCGAGGTGCAGGTCGTGCCCGATCGACAGAGGCACCAGGCCCGGCATCACGGCTTGCATGAGCTTGTTGAAGCAGCGCTCGATCGTGTTGCGGACCTTGTAGGCCTCGAAGTCGTAAGGGATTGCTTGCTTGCGGGTCGGGTTGCAGGGAATGACGGCTTGGGCTCCCATGCCGGCAATCAGATC
>JAEWHZ010000202.1 GCA_023387585.1 Pseudomonadota bacterium | reverse complement strand
CTTTCCAGGCCGGCGCCGAGACGGAGCAGGCGGCCGACTACGAGGCCGTGGTCAAGCTCGTCAAGGAGAACGAGGAACTGAAGGACCGCGCGCTCCGGCTCGCGGCCGAGATGGAGAATCTGCGCCGCCGCGCCGCGCGCGACGTGCAGGACGCCAAGGCGTACGCGATTGCCAACTTCGCGCGTGACATGCTGCAGGTTTCCGACAATCTGCGCCGCGCCCTCGACGCGATCCCGGCAGAGGCGAAGGCATCCGGCGATGCCGGTTTCACCGCGCTGATCGAAGGCGTGGACATGACGGAACGCGCGATGCTGTCAGCGCTGGAACGCCATGGCGTCAAGAAGCTCGACCCGCACGGCGAGAGGTTCGACCCGCACTTCCATCAGGCCATGTTCGAGGTGCCGGACCCGTCGGTGCCGACGGGAACCGTGGTGCAGGTGGTGCAGACCGGCTACGTCATCGGCGAGCGGGTGCTGCGCCCGGCCATGGTCGGCGTCTCCATGGGCGGCCCCGCCGCCCCCGCCGAGCCCCCGGCGGAAGGCATCGACAAGCAGGCCTGAGCGCGCCTTATCCGCTGCGGCAAGCGCGCCGCTGCACCCCATGCGCGATGTCATCCCACACGCGATGTCACCCCGGCTTCAGGCCGGGGCCTATCACGAGATGGTCGCGGCTGAAGCGCCATCGGCGTGGTCGCGCTGTCCGGAGCTGGGTCCCGGCCTGAAGCCGGGATGACAATCGTGCCGGCCTATGCCGCCGCACAGGTCCCAAACAAACAAAAAGGCCGCTGGATCGTCCGGCGGCCTTTTTCATCTCTATCGCCAGACCCCCGCTCAGGCGGCGTGGCCCTCGAGCCATTTCGCCAGCCCGGCCTTGGGCGTGCCGGCGCCGACCTTCATGTCGGCCGCCTCGCCGCCCTTGAACAGGATCATGGTGGGGATCGAGCGCACGCCGTATTTCACCGTGGTGGACGGGTTCTCGTCGACGTTGAGCTTGACGATCTTGACCTTACCGGCCAGCTCGGCACTCAGCTCGTCGAGCACGGGTGCGATCGCCTTGCACGGCCCGCACCATTCGGCCCAGAAATCGACGAGGACGGGCTCCTTGGCGTTCAGCACTTCCTCGCTGAAATTGGCGTCGGAAACGTGTGTGGTCATGAATCTGCCTTCTCGGTTGAAACGCTTGGCCTGTTGGCTCGATAGGTCGTGAAGGTGCGGCCGCGGTGCAAGCACCATCACCCCAAGGTGAAACCGCGCCCGGCTTGCGCCAGCATGGCGTCCGGCAGAACCATCAATGATTCCGGCGCCGTCCACAATATGCCCGCCTTCACCTGCCGGCCGGGGAAGAGCTGGCCTGCAACCATCGCATAAAGGCTCAGCTGGGCGCGGTAGTTCGCCGGAACGGCGGCGGGATCGTCGGGAATCGCCGCATCCGACTTGTAGTCGACCACCAACACCCCCGCCGCGTCAACGACCAGCCGGTCGATGCGCCCGGTCAGCCGCACGGCCTGGCCGTCGCGATGCGCCGGCACCATGAACGGCACCTCGCCGCGGCTCTCCGGCCCGAAGATCCGCCCGAATTCCGGCGCGCCGATGATGCGCAGCGCCTTGGCCAGCAGCGTCTCGTGCCCGGCGCGATCCTCGGCCAGCAACTGGCTCAGCGCCGCCCGGCCCGCCGCCTCGCGGTCTTGCGGCACCACCCGCATCAGATGGTCGAGCAGGGCATGCAGCGCGATCCCCCGCCGCCGCGCCAGATCGGCGTCGATCGCCTGCTGCGCCCGCGTGTCGAGCCCGAGCGGGGTATGGGCGATGCCGAGCCCCGAAGGCGTCAGCACCGGCACAGGCGGGCGCTCCACCAGCGGCGCCAGCACCAGCGGCGGCGCGTCCTCGACACGTCCGGCTTCGTCTTCCACCGGCGCCGCCGCCTCGTCCTCTGCCGCCGGCACCGCCCACACCAGCGGCTCGTCGATCTCGCCGCTGATGCCGAACAGCGTCTCGCAGATGGCGCCGTACCAGCTTCCCTCGCGCTGGGTCTCCGGCTTCGCATTGCCCTTATAGGCGCCGCCGACATAGAGCGCTTCCTCGGCCCGCGTCATGCCGACATAGAGCTTGCGCCAATATTCGCGCTCGATGCCGGCCAGCGTCTGCTTGCGCGTGTCATGGGTCTCGTCGACATGCTCGGCCTGCGAGCCGGCATAGACCAGCGTCTCGCCCGCCGGCGTCGGCACCACATGCAGCCCCTGCTTCTCCGTGCTGCTCGACGGCTTGGCCAGCGCATCGGCCAGCACCACCACCGGCGCCTCCAGCCCCTTGGCGGCGTGAATGGTCATCACCCGCACGCCGCCGCCGATCTCGGTCAGCTCGCGCTTGATCGACACCTGCCGCGCCCGCATCTGCGCCAGAAAGCCTTCGAGCCCCGGCTGGTCGGCCTGCTCATGCGCCAGGGCGAGCGCCAGGAACTCGGCGATCACGTCGTCGACCTCGGGTCCGAGCCGCGATTTCAGCCGCTTCAGCCCGCCGCGCGCATAAAGCATGTCGGCGAACAGCTCATAGGGCCGCAACCTGTCGAGGCGCTCGCGCAAGGCGCCCAGCACCTTATGCGCCTCGCGCGCCGCCGGATTGTCCGATGTCTTGAGCGCCTGCCACAGCGTGCCGCGCCGGCCATGGGCCAGCGCGAACAATTCGTCCTCGTCCAGCCCGAACAGCGGCGAACGCAACAGGGCGGCCAGTTGCAGGTCCTCGTCACGATTGACCAGCACGTCCCCCAGCGCCAAGAGGTCGAGCACCGCGATATGCTCATGCACCGCCAACCGGTCGGCACCCGGCGTTGACAGCCCCTGTCCGCCCAGCGCGCGGATGATCTCGAAATACAGCGCCGAGCGCGTCTGCAACAGGATCATCACGTCGTCGGCCCGCATTGTCCGGCCCGACGCCAGCCGCCTTCCGGCACCGAGCCAGAAGGCGATCTCGCGTGCGATGTGCTCGGCCAGCGCCCGCTCGGCGCTCTTGTGCTGGCCTTCCGCCGGCACCAGCGGCCAGGCGCCCGCCGGCCTGACGGCTTCAGGCGGCGCAAAACCCGGCCACACCACCACCTGTCCGCCCGGTTCCGTGCGGGCCGATCTGTGCAGGACCGGCTCGAGCGACAGCACCGCCGCGCGCCGCGCCGGATCGTCGAACACGCGGTCGACCGCATCGAGCAGCGGCGTCAGCGTGCGAAAGCTGTCATGGATGGCAACGTTCTGAAACGGCTTGCCGGCCGCCGCCGCGGCGCGGGCATAATGCCGCCCCTTCAGCTCGAACAGCTCCGGGTCGGCGCCCTGAAAGGAATAGATCGACTGTTTCGGGTCGCCCACCGAGAACAGGGTGCGCGGCGCCGAGATCTGCCCCTCGCCGGCGAAGAATTCCTCGACCAACCGGTCGATGGCGCCCCATTGCTCGGGATTGGTGTCCTGGCTCTCGTCGACCAGCACATGCCTTATGCCCGCATCGAGCTTGTACTGAACCCAGGCCCGCGCATCCTCGGCGCCGAGCAGCGCGTTCACCGCCGCGATCAGATCGTCGAAATCGAGCAGCGCCCGCGTGCGCTTGGCCTCGTCATAGCGCGCGAACAACAGTGCCAAGATGCCGATCAGCGCCGAAGAGCACTCGAACAGCCGCTGGCGCGTTTCCTCGCCCTGGAGCGCTGCCAGCCGCTCCGCCTCGCGCAGCACAAGTTGGGCGAGATGCGGCGCCGCCTTGTCGAGCGCATTGCCGGCAAGGTCCTTGCGCAAGTCGCCATCGGTGAAGAACACCGACAGCCACGCCGCATTGTCGGGGTTGTCGCAATCGATGCCGCTCAGCCGCACCGTCAGCCCGCGCGTCTTGACCGGCGGGATCGCATCGACCAATGCGCGGCAGGCTCCGGCATCGAGCAGGCGCCCGCCCACCACATCGTTGCGGATATCGGCAAGGCTGCGACCGGACGGCTTCACCAGATCGCGCAGCCGCGCCCTGGCCACCTTCGGGTCGGCCACCACCGGGCGGATGCGCCGCGCCATGCCCAGCGCCTGGGCAAAGACCTGCTCGATCTTGAAATCCGACAATTCGGCGAACAGCGTGCCGACATCGGGGTCGGCCTGGCGCAGTCCTTCCGACAGCAGCGCCCGCCGCGTCGCGGCCAGCATGGAGTCGCGCTCGGCATCGTCGAGCACGCGAAAGCCGAAGGGCACCCCGGCCTCGAGCGGAAAGCGGTGCAGCACGCTTTCGCAAAAGGCGTGGATGGTGACGATCTTCAGCCCGCCCGGCGTTTCCAGCGCCCGCGCGAACAGCGCCCGCGCCAATTGCCGCGTCGCCGGCTTCGCCGCGATGCCGAGGCTTTGCAGCTCGGCGTCGAGTTCGTCATCCGCCAGCAGCGTCCATTGTCCCAGCCGTCGCGACAGCCGCGCGCGCATCTCGGCGGCCGCCGTCTTGGTATAGGTCAGGCACAGGATCGCCTCGGGCGGGGTCGCGTCCATCATCAGGCGCAGCACGCGCTCGGTCAGCACATGGGTCTTGCCCGAGCCGGCATTGGCCGACACCCAGACCGAGGCGCGCGGGTCCGAGGCGTCATGCTGGGCCTTGCGCAATTGCTCGGAGATGCGGATGCCGCGCCGGCTCACGCCCCGTCCTCCTCGCCCTCGGCCAACGCCCATTCGGCGCGCCGCGCCAGATGGTCGTAATCGCCGGCGAAACGCTGGCGCGGTCGCGGCAGCACCTGCGAGGCCATCACATGCCGCGAGAACAGCAGCGCGTTGACATGGGCGCTCAGCCGCGCCTCGACCTCGTCGACCATCTCAGCCATGCCCATGCCCTTGGGGCCGGTAAACGGCTTCGGCACCAGCGCGTCCGGCCCCCAGCCGACCTTCACATAGGTCAGCCCGCTCACCGGTCGCCCCGGCACGCCGGCGAACTGGCCCGCCTGCGCGATCGCCGCCTCGAGCGGCAATTGCGGCGCCTGCAATTCGCGCATCTGGCCCGTGTCGGGCAGGGCGCCGGTCTTGAAGTCGAGGATGTCGAGCGTGCCGTCGCGCAGCTCGTCGATGCGGTCGGCCCGCCCGGTCAAAACGAAACTGCCGCCCTCGAGCGCGTAATGCCGCTCGCCCGCTATCTCGACATGCCGGCGCGTCACGCGCCCCGCCCGCCCGCGCTCGAAGTCGAGCAGCGCCTGCGCCGCCGTGGCGAGGCGGCTGAGCCAGATATCGCGCTGCTCCGGATCGAGCCGCGCGAAGGCCGTTTCGGCCAGACGCATCAATTCCGCCAGCGCCCCCGGCGCCTCCGGATCGCCGCCCTTGGCGAAGAATTGCGCGAACACCGCATGCACCAGCGTGCCGCGCTCGGCCGCGTCGATATCTGCCCCCAGCCGGGCGACCGATCTCAGCCTCAGCACATGCCGCGCATAGATGTCGTAGGGCGAGCGCATCAGCGTCTCGATCTCGGTCACCGACAGCTTTTTCGGCCGCAGCGCCACCGGCGGGTTCGGCACCGGCTCACGCGCCGGCACCGGCGGGCCGGGATCGTCGAGCGCCCGCGCCGCCTCGACCATCGCATCGCCCCGCGCCGTCACCGCGTCCCACACGCGCGGCTCGGCCAGCGCCGCCAGCCGCTGGATGTAGCGCGAGGGCAGGGCCGGGCCGCTGTCGAGCCGCGC
>JAEWHZ010000142.1 GCA_023387585.1 Pseudomonadota bacterium | reverse complement strand
ACGCGGCCGCCCCAGTCGCCGGTGCCGGCGCTCCAGTTCTGGCTGCGCCGCCAGTGATCCCAATAGCTCGCCGCCGTGATGGTGCCGCGCAGGAAATCGTTGAGCATGTCGCCGACCAGCCGGTCCTCGCGAAAACTGGAGCGCGGGTCGTCGTAGCGGGCGCGCTTGAACTCGTACTGGATGTCCTCGAGCTCGCGGCGCCGGCTTTCGAGCGTCTTCAGCCGCCCCGTATGCTCGCGGATCTCGTCGTCCTCGTCCTTGGCACGGGCGCGGGCCTCGTCGATCTGGGCCACCAGCGTATCGTCCTGGCCGGTGGCGGTGCGCCGCGCATCGGCCAGCAGGGTCTTGAGGTCCTCGCGGCCGAGGGCCGCGGCCAATTCGTCCAGCGCCTGGGCGAAGGCCGGGTCCTGCCCGGTCGCCAGCCCGTTGCGCGTCTGGCTCAGCTCGTCGCGGCGGTCCTCGGCGGCGACGATGTCGGCGTCGATCCGGGCGATGCGCGCCTGGGCGGCGGCGATCGCCTCGCGCATCGGCTTACCGCCGGCCGCGTCGATGGCCGCGGTCTCGAGCGCGTCGACCTCGGCTTCGGCCGCCGCCGCCAGCTCCACCTGGCGGTCGGCATGCTCGCGCAGCCGCGCCGGAATCTCGTTGAGCATGACGAAATTGGGCCGGACGCGATTGAAGCGGATCAGCCCGGCCACCAGCCCGTCGAGATAGCGAATGAGGTTGGAAGCCGCGTATTGCGACGTGCCGTAGCCGGCATCGTACAGATACATGAACAGCGGATCGTCGCGATAGGGCTGACCCTTGCTCTCGCGGTCGGCCTCGGCGGTCTCGGTCTTGCGCACCGCCTCGTCGGCCACCTCGCGCAGATGCTCGGCCTCGGCCCGTTTTTTGGCATAGGTGTCGTCGCGCGCCACTTCCTGGCCGATGCGCGCCGACAGCGCCTTGAGCTTGTCCTGCTCGGCGCCGATCCCGGTCGCCGCCTCGGTGCGGGTGGCGGTGAGGCGGGCGATCTCGGCATCGGTGGCGGCAAGGCCGGTCTCGGTCGAGGCCAGCAGTTCGGCATGGGCCTTGAGCATGTCGCGCGCACGCTGCTCGGAGGCGCCGATCTGGCCGTCGAGCTGGCTGCGCACGGACGGATCGAGCCGGAGCTGGGCCAGCTTGCGGAACAGCTCGGCCTCGCCCTCGCGGATCTTGGTCAGCCGCTCGGAGGCGCGGGCGAGGCGCTTCGAAATCTCGTCCTCCTCGCGCCTGATGTCGCGCAGCGCGTCTTCGAGCGAGGCGAGGGCCTGGGGGCCGCGAATGGTCATGATGCGCCTACCCTACCAGCGGGTCACGGCCCCGCCGAGCACCGGCAGGGCATATTCGGTTTCGAGAAAGCCGAAGGATTTGCGGCCGACCTCGTCCATCTGGATGATGCCGTCGTCCCGCTTGTCGGCGGCGACCGCGTTATAGACGGATTCGGGCACGCGGATGCCCCATTTGTCGACCTCCTCGGTGACCTGGTTCTCCTCGTTCTCGATCGGCAGGGTGAGCGCCGAGCCATCGGGGCCGACGGCCTCGACGACGAGGTAGAAATTGGTGGCGTCGGTGTTGATCTCGGGAAAGGTCCAGAAGCCGGAATCCTCGCCGGGGCGGTTGACGACGCGCACGGCGTATTCGAGCCGCAGCTTGTCGCGCAGGGCGGTGAGGCGGATGAGCATCTGGGCGGCGCCGTCGCGGTCGCCCTCGGCGGCGAGCGCCTTGCCGCGCTGGCGCAGCTGCTCGGCCTCGACCACGGCCTGCTGCACCTTGGTCTCCTCGAATATGGTCTGGTAGAGCGCGTCCATCTCGGCGGGCAGGCGCTCGGCGAGCTCGATGCGCGCGGCCTCGGCCTGACCCGCCCGGATCGGGCCCCAGACGGCGAAATAGCCGACCAGCACCAGCACCAGCGCCGCGAACACGGCCAGCACCGGCCGGCCCCAGCGCTTGCGCGACACGTAGAGCTTTGCCAGCGTCACCCTGAAGCCGGGCTTTGGCGGGTCGTAGGCGAAGCGGCTTTCCTCGAGCGCCGCGACGCCCTCCTTGAGAATGTGATCGGGCACCTCGATGCCCTGCTGGCGGTAGATGTCGCGCAGGCGCTCGATGAGCTGGCGCTCGCGCGCCTCGCCGGCGAGCTCGCGGGTGACGATATCCTGGCGGTGGCGCAGCGTGTCCACCACGTCCATCGCCAGCATCACCTCGTCGAGCGGCGCGCGGGCCGGCTGGGCGGTCTCACTCATGGTTCAAGCCCGATCGCACGCACCCGGACGGTCAGCTCCGGGTTTCGAGCAAGAGGGCGTTGCCCTCGCTGGCGAGCTGGGCGAGGCGGCGCTTGCCGTCCTCGACGGCGTCGCGGATCTCGGCCGAGTTCTTGGTCGAGGCGACGCGCATCTCGTTGATGATGGTGCGGCTCTTTTCCTGGAAGTTGATGACGGATTCGACCAGCTTCTTGACCGCGTCGGCGCGGATGGTGGGACCGTAGCCGGCGCGCACCGCCTCCTCCTGCACCTTGTCGCCGATCTCGGACAGGGTCTCGAGGCTTTTCGACATGCCCTCCTTCATGGCGTTCAGGGTCTGGGTGGATTCGTGCAGGCCGAACATGCCGGTGAAGGAGGCGCTGAGCGCGGTCAGGACGGTCTCGTTGGTCGAGAAGAACGAGATCGACTGCTGGTAGACGCGCTCCTTGGCGTTGGTGGTCTGCATCAGGCGCGCCATCACCACCTCGGTGGTGTTGTAGGAGATGGTGAGATTGTCGGAGAGGTCCTTGGCGATCTGGTAGCGCTTTTCCTCGTTCTGCATCTCGCGCAACCGCTCGTCGCGCGCCATTTCGAGGCGGGCGCGGTCGGCGGGTACGTCGCCCTGATAGGCGGCGAGCTCGGCGGAGGCGGCTTCGAGTACGGTCTGCTTCTCCCCGAGGCGCTGCTCGGCGGTGTGCAGAACCTCGAGCGCCATCACCTCGGCCTGCTTCAGCGCGCCGCGGAAGTCGCGATAGGATTCGAGGATGGTCTGCTCGCGCTCGATCTGGTCCTTGGTGTCGGCGGTGACGGTGAGATAGGTGTCGCGGATCTTGTTGAAGCGCGAGGCGATGTCGCCGCGGCTGACCTTCATCCACACGTTCTGCACGCGCTCCACCAGGTCGAGCTTGTTGTCCGCGAGCTGGTCGACCATGGTCTTGGCGTCGTCGCGGATCGAATCGAAGCCCTTGGTGATCTCCTCGTAGCGCTCGGCGATCTTCATGGCGGCGATCTGCTCGCGCACCACCTCGTTGAAGGCGGAGGCCTGGCTCAGCGTGCGCCCGATCAGCACCACGCGGGTCTCGTCGAGCTCGGTGATCTGCTGCAAAAGCCCGGTGATCGGCGCCTCGCCCTGCTGCTCGGGCCAGATGCCGAGATTGCGCATGGCGCCGACGGCCCTGTCGAGATACTGCAACGGCTTCTCGGCCATCGCCGGCGCGGTGGTGGTGGCGGGTGCGGTGGTCTCGATCTCGGACATTGCTCTATTTCTCCTGTCGCGCTGACGCGGCGCGCACGCCCTAGTTTGTCTCTCGTGCCCCCCGTGACAATTGCATGGACGGGGCCGCATGCCTATTTTGCCGATATTGGTGCGAAAAAGCCGCACGTAAAGGAGCTTATATGCAGTTCGGCGGGCGCTACAGGATCGCCGCCCCGCGGCTGGCGGTTTGGGCGGCGCTCAACGACGCCGAAACGCTCGGCCGGGCCATACCGGGATGCAGCCACATCGCCTGGACCGGGCCGATGACGCTCGATCTGGCCATCACCGTCAGGCTCGGCCCGCTCAGCCCCAGCTTTCGCGGCGGGCTGGAGCTGTCGGATGTGGTGCCGGCCAAACGCTACACGCTGGCCGGGCGCGGCAAGGGCGGGCTGCTGGGGCTGGCCGAAGGAGCGGCCGATATCGAGCTGAGCGATCTGGGCGCCGACACCGAACTGCATTTCGCCGCGCGCGCCGGCGCCTCGGGGCAGATCATGAAGCTGGGACGGGCGCTGATCGGCAATTCGGCGCAGGGGGTGATCGACGGATTCTTCGTGCGCTTCGGCGATGCCATGGGCGCCGGGGTCGTTCCGCTCGAAACCGCGGAGCTGCCGCGCGGCTGAACCGGTTGCCCGATTTTTGACCAGCCGGAAAAATCCTGTGCATTTGCTCTTGCGGTACGCGGATTTGCACGGTTTGATCCGCTCAGCGCGCACCGGAACGCTCCGGCATGGCCTGCCGGTCCGCGGCGCGAAACAGGGGAGACATCCATGACGTTCAATCATGCGGGCAAGATGCTGCTCGGCAGCGTCGCCATCGGCGCCATGCTGGCCGGCGCCGCCATGGCGCAGCCGGCGGTCATCTACGACCTCGGCGGCAAGTTCGACAAGTCGTTCAACGAAGCCGCCTATACCGGCGCGACGCGCTGGGCCGAGGAGACCGGGGAGAGCTTTCTCGAATTCGAACTGACCGCGGACGCCCAGCGCGAGCAGGCCCTGCGTCGCTTCGCCGAGGACGGCGCCAATCCGATCGTCGTGATGAGCTTCATGTGGGAGAACGTGCTCGGCGATCTGGCCGCCGACTATCCGGACACCAATTTCGTCGTGATCGACGCCGTGGTCGACGGGCCGAACGTGCAATCGCTGATGTTCGACGAGCACACCGGCTCTTTCCTCGTCGGCGCCATCGCCGCCATGACGTCCGAGACCGGCAATGTCGGCTTCGTGGGCGGCATGGACGTTCCGCTGATCCACCGCTTCTATTGCGGCTACGCCTATGGCGCGCGCGCCATCAATCCCGACATCGCGCTGCAGGAAGCCTATACCGGCACCACGCCCGCGGCCTGGAACGATCCGGTGACCGCGGGCGAACTGGCCCGCGCCCAGATGGATGCCGGGGCCGACGTGGTGTTCGCGGCCGCCGGCGGCTCGGGGCTCGGCGTGCTGCAGGCCATGGCCGATGCCGGCCGGTACAGCATCGGGGTGGATTCCAACCAGAACCACCTGCAACCGGGCTCGGTGCTGACCTCGATGCTCAAGCGGGTCGACAACGCGGTCTACGCATCGTTCACCAGCGCCGGGGACGACGCCACCTTCGAGCCGGGCCGCCGTGACCTCGGGCTGGCCGATGACGGCGTCGACTACGCGCTCGACGAGAACAATGCCGAGCTGATCACGGATGAGATGCAGGCGCGGGTCGCGGAGCTCAAGGCCGGCATCATCGCCGGCGAGGTCGAGGTCCACGACTACTACACCGACAACGCCTGCCCGCTCTAAGCGCTCGGCGATGAGCGAAACGGGGCATAGCGATGTGCAGCGGCCGGACCCGGCCGCTGCATCCGACTGGGCGATCGAGCTCGAAAAGATCAACAAGAGCTTCGGGCCGGTCCACGCCAATCGCGACATCGATCTCAAGGTGGCGCGCGGCACGATCCACGGCATCGTCGGGGAGAACGGGGCCGGCAAATCGACGCTGATGTCGATCCTCTATGGCTTCTATACCGCAGATTCGGGCACCATCCGGGTGCGCGGCACGGAGCACAAGATCACCGATTCGCGCCAGGCGCTGGCGCTCGGCATCGGCATGGTCCACCAGCACTTCATGCTGGTCGACAATATGAGCGTGCTGGAGAACACCATGTTGGGCGTCGAGGGCGCCAACCGGCTGGCGCCCACCCTCGCCCGGGCGCGCAGCCATCTGCTGCAGCTCGAGGAGGAATACGGGCTCAAGGTCGATCCGGACGCCATCATCGAGAACATCTCGGTGGGCCAGCAGCAGCGCGTGGAAATCCTCAAGGCGCTGTATCGCGGCGCCGAAATCCTCATCCTCGACGAGCCGACCGGCGTGCTGACGCCGAAAGAGGTGGACGATCTGTTCCGCGTGCTCGAGACGCTGCGCGCGCAGGGCAAGACGATCATCATGATCACCCACAAGCTGCGCGAGATCATGGCGATCACCGACAGCGTGTCGGTGATGCGCCAGGGCGAGATGGTGGCGACCCTGAAGACCGCCGAGACCAACCCCGAGGAGATCGCCGAGCTGATGGTGGGGCGGCGCGTGCTGCTGCGGGTGGAAAAGCGCCCGGCGCAGCCCGGCGAGACGCTGCTCGAGGTGCGCGACCTCGTGGTCCATGACGACCATCGCGTGCCGCGGGTCAAGAGCGTGTCCTTTTCGGTGCGGGCCGGCGAGATCGTCGGCATCGCCGGGGTGGCGGGCAACGGGCAGTCGGAACTGCTCGAATCGATCACCGGCATGCGCGACCAGCAGGCCGGCGCGGTGATGATCGCCGGC
Organism: Pseudomonadota bacterium; assembly: GCA_023387585.1. GTDB lineage: Bacteria > Pseudomonadota > Alphaproteobacteria > Rhizobiales > Devosiaceae > Devosia. The sequence goes on along the minus strand of JAEWHZ010000142.1, from coordinate 11,953 downwards.
AACCCGCTGTCGCTCGAAGGCGATGACGGGGCGCATCGCGCCCGGCGGGCGGGCATGGCCCATGTGCCGGAGGACCGCCAGCGCATGGGGCTGGTGACCAGTTTCACCGCCTGGGAGAACACCATTCTGGGCTATGAGCGCGAGCCGCGCTACGGGCGCGGCTTCACGCTCGACATCGCCGCCGCAAGGCGCGCATCCGCCGAACAGATGAAGACCTTCGACGTGCGCCCGCCCAATGTGATGCTCAAGACCGGCAACTTCTCGGGCGGCAACCAGCAGAAGATCGTACTGGCGCGCGAGATGACGAGCGATCCCAAGGTGCTGGTGGTCGGCCAGCCGACGCGCGGCGTCGACATCGGCGCCATCGAGTTCATCCACAACCAGATCATCGCCATGCGCGACGCCGGCAAGGCGGTGCTGCTGGTCTCGGTCGAGCTCGACGAGATCCGCTCGCTCTCGGACCGCATCCTCGTCATGTTCGACGGCCGCATCATCGGCGAGGCCGACCCCGAGACGGCCAGCGAAGGCCAGCTCGGCCTGATGATGACCGGCATAGCCGCCCAGGAGGCCCCGCAATGAGTGTCCGCCGCCCCCTGCCGCGCTGGGCCGACGTCACGCTGCTGCCGCTGCTCAACCTGACGCTGGCCCTCCTGGTATCGGGGCTGGTGGTGCTGCTGATCGGGCAGAACCCGCTCGAAGCGATCTGGGCCATCGTCAACGGCGCGTTCGGGCGGCCCTACAATATCGGCTATACGCTGTACTATACGACCAATTTCATCTTCACCGGCCTTGCCGTGGCGATGGCGGCGCATGCCGGCCTGTTCAACATCGGCGGCAACGGGCAGGCCTATATCGCCGGCATCGGGGCGGCGGGCGTGGCGCTCATGCTCGACCAGACCCACTGGCTGATCGCGGTGCCGCTGGCCATGATCGCCGCCGCGGCCTGTGGCGGGCTGTGGGCCTTCATCCCCGGATGGCTGCAGGCCAAGCGGGGCAGCCATGTCGTCATCACCACGATCATGTTCAACTTCATCGCCGCGGCGATCATGGTCTACATGCTCAACCGCGTGTTCAAGCCGCCCGAGATCATGGGGCCGGGCTCGCGCACCATCGCCCAGGCGGGCCGCGTGCCGCAATTGCAGGAATTCCTGCCGTTCTTCGCCCGCACGCCGGTGAACCTGATGCTGGTGCTGGGGATATTGGCGCTGTTCGGCATCTATTACCTGCTCTGGCACACCAAGTTCGGCTTCGCCATCCGCACGCTGGGCCAGAACCCGAACGCCTCGCTCTATGCCGGCATGTCGAACTCGCGCATCATCATGATCGTGATGACGCTGTCCGGCGCGCTGGCCAGCATGGTGGCGGTCAACGAGGTGCTCGGCGTGCAGGGGCGCCTGACGCTCGACTTCGTCGCCGATGCGGGCTTCGTCGGCATCGCGGTGGCGCTGATGGGGCGCAACCATCCGATCGGCATCGCCTTCTCGGCGCTGCTGTTCGGCGCGCTCTACCAGGGCGGCGGCGAGTTGCAGTTCACGATACCCGGGCTGACGCGCGAGGTGGTGGTGGTCATCCAGGCGCTGGTGATCCTGTTCACCGGGGCCATGGAGGGCCTGTTCCGGCCCGGGCTCGAGCGCAGCTTCATGCTGTTCTCGCCGGGCCAGAAGGCCGAGGCGGTCGAGCGCTCGACCGTGCGATCCGAGAGCTGAGCCGAGGACATCAACTTGGACATCACCCTCATCCTTTCCATGCTCGACGCGACGCTGCGGCTGTCGACGCCGCTGCTGCTCGCCTGCCTCGCCGGGCTCTATTCCGAGCGCGCCGGCGTGTTCGACATCGGGCTGGAAGGCAAGATGCTGGCCGCCGCCTTCGGTGCGGCGGCGGTGGCGGCAGTGACCGGCTCGGCCTGGCTCGGCCTTCTGGCCGGCGTCACCGTGTCGGTGATGACCGCGACGCTCCAGGGCGCGGCGGCCATCTCGCTGAAAGGCAACCAGCTGATCGCGGGCGTCGCCATCAACATGCTCGCCGCCGGGCTCACCGTGTTCCTCGGCCAGCAATGGTTCCACCAGGGGGGCCGTACGCCGGCCCTGCCGCCGGGCGGACGCTTCACCACCGTCGAGCTGCCCTTCGCCAGCGAGCTGGCGCGCGTGCCCATTGTCGGCCCGATCTATTCCGAGCTGATCTCGGGCCATTACATCCTCGTCTATATCGCCTTCCTCGCCGTGCCGGTCACCGCCTATGTGCTGTTCCGCACCCGCTTCGGGCTGCGTTTGCGCGCGGTGGGCGAGAACCCCAAGGCGGTCGACACCGCTGGCATCTCGGTGACCCTGCTGCGCTACCAGGCGGTGCTGATCACCGGGATTTTGTGCGGCTTCGCCGGGGCCTATTTCTCGATCGCGCAGGGCTCGGGCTTCGGCATCAACATGACCGCGGGCAAGGGTTTCATCGCGCTGGCGGCGCTGATCTTCGCCAAATGGCGGCCGGTGCCGGCCATGTTCACCTGCCTGCTGTTCGGCTTTCTCGACGCGCTGCAGATCCGCCTGCAAGGGGCACGGCTCGGGGGGATCGAAATCCCGGTGCAGGCGATCCAGGCGCTGCCCTATGTGCTGACCGTGGTGCTGCTGGCCGGGTTCATCGGCAAGGCCGTGGGCCCCAAGGCGGGCGGCGTCGCCTATACCAAGGAGCGCTGACGGCGAGGCCGCGATCCGTGCTATGGGTGTGGGCATGAGCGAGAGCGAGACCGACAGGATCCTGTTCGCGGCCGCCGAGGCCATGCGCGCCCGCGCCTACGCGCCCTATTCGCGCTTTTCCGTGGGCGCCGCCATCCTCGCCGAGGACGGCAATGTCTATGCCGGGTGCAATATCGAGAACGCGGCCTATCCGCAGGGCAATTGCGCCGAGACCTCGGCGATCGCAGCGATGATCGCCGGCGGGGCGCGGCGCATCAGGCGCATCTACGTCACCGGGCCGGGCGCCGTGCCGGTCACCCCCTGCGGCGGCTGCCGCCAGCGCATCCGCGAATTCGCCGACCCCGATACCGAGATCGTCTCGCACGGGGTCGAGGGTGCGCCGCTGGTGCAAACGCTCGAACAATTGCTGCCGCATTCCTTCGGGCCGGAATTTCTGGGCTGAACACAAGAAAAGGCCGACCATGAGCAAGGCGTCGAAAACCATAAGCAAGATCGTCGGCGATGTTTCGCTCGACGCGGCCATCGTCCTCGGCTCGGGGCTGGGGGAGATCGCAAGGGCGGTCGAGGGGGCGGTGACGATCCCCTATGGCGAGCTGAAGGGGTTTCCGGGCGGCGGCGTTTCGGGACATGGGCGCGATCTGGTGATCGGCACGCTGGGTGGGCGCAGAGTGGCGGTGCTGACCGGGCGCGAGCATTATTACGAGCACGGCAACGCCGCCGCCATGCGCCCGGCGCTGGAAGCCGTGGCGGCGCTGGGCGCCAAGACGCTGCTGCTGACCAATTCCGCCGGCTCGCTGGACGAGCGCTTCCGGCCGGGCGATCTGATGCTGATCGCCGACCACATCAACTATGCCGGCATGAACCCCTTGATCGGCGAGGCGACCGACCGGCGCTTCGTCAACATGGTCGACTGCTACGACCCGGAACTGCGCGGCAAGGCCAGGGAGATCGCCGGGCGGCTGGGCTTTTCCATCGGCGAGGGCGTCTATCTGTGGTATTCCGGACCGAGCTTCGAGACGGTGGCCGAAATCCGGATGGCGATCAGGCTCGGGGCCAACGCGGTGGGCATGTCGACGGCACCCGAAGTGATCCTCGGGCGTTTCCTGGGCCTGAAAGTCTGGGCCTGCTCGTCGATCACCAATATGGGCGCCGGGCTGTCGGACGAGGTGATCAGCCATGAGCACACCAAGGCCATGGCCGTGCAGGGGGCGGACAAGCTCAGGCGGCTGATCCCCGCTTTGGTGGAGGCGCTATGAGTCTCAAGATCGTCGATCGGCCCAAAGCGGGCGAACCCGCGCATCGGCGCAATCCGGGTTTCGAGCTCGATCTCGACTGGCTGGGGCGCGTGCGCATGAACCGCTCGGCGCTGGAACGGCGCGCCGGGAGCATCGGGGCGCGGCGCACGGTGAAGAAGGATTTCCAGCTCGCCTGGCTGGCGAAGGCGATCACGCTGCTCGACCTGACGACGCTGAATTCCGACGACACGCCCGGCCGCGTCGAGCGGCTGTGCGCCAAGGCGCGCAATCCGCTGCGCCGCGAGATTCTCGAAGGGCTGGGGCTCGGGGACAGGCGCATCCTGCCCGGTGCGGTCTGCGTCTATCATAGCTTCGTCAGGACGGCGGTGGCGGCGCTAGACGGCTCGGGCATTCCGGTCGCGGCGGTATCGACCGCCTTCCCGCACGGGCTGGCGCCGCTCGAGACCAGGATCGGCGAGATCGGGGCTTCCGTCGCCGACGGGGCGAAGGAGATCGACATCGTCATCGAGCGCGGCCTGGTGCTGCGCGGCGACTGGCAGGCGCTCTACGACCAGGTGAAGGCGTTCCGCAAGGCGTGCGGCGAGGCGCATATCAAGACCATCCTCGGCACGGGCGAGCTGGCGACGCAGACCAATGTCGCCAGGGCCTCGCTGGTGTGCATGCTGGCGGGAGCGGATTTCATCAAGACCTCGACCGGCAAGGAGAAGGTCAACGCCAATCTCGTCACCTCGCTGACCATGATCCGCATGATCCGCTGGTTCGCCGAGGAAACGGGCATCGAGATCGGCTACAAGCCGGCGGGCGGGATTTCGACGGCGGGCGATGCGCTCAGATACATGGCGCTGATGAAGGAGGAGCTCGGCGCGCATTGGCTTTCGCCGCACCTGTTCCGCTTCGGGGCGTCGAGCCTGTTGACCGACATCGAACGCCAGCTCGAGCACGGTTTGACCGGGCATTACGCGGCGGATTACCGCCAGCCCATGGTGTGACATGAACAAGATCGCGCAAATCTTCGACAGCCTCGATTACGGCCCCGCCCCGGAGGCGCCGGACCAGGCGCTGGCCTGGCTCGACGGGCACGAGTGCCGCTTCGGGCACTTCATCGACGGCGCCTTCACCGCGCCGGGCAAGACCTTTGCCAGCGACAATCCTGCCAATGGCGAAAAGTTGGCCGATATCACCGACGGCACGGCGGCGGACGTCGACGCCGCGGTGAAGGCGGCCCGTGCGGCCTTTCCCGGCTGGGGCGCGCTGTCGGGCTATGAGCGCGGCAAATATCTCTATGCGCTCGCCCGCGCTATCCAGAAGCATGCGCGCCTGTTCGCCGTGCTCGAAACCCTCGACAACGGCAAGCCGATCCGCGAGAGCCGCGACGCCGACATCCCGCTGGTGGCGCGGCATTTCTACCACCATGCCGGCTGGGCCACGCATCTTGCGCGCACCTTTCCCGACCACGTGCCCTATGGCGTGTGCGGGCAGATCATCCCGTGGAATTTTCCGCTCTTGATGCTGGCCTGGAAGATCGCGCCGGCGCTGGCGGCCGGCAACACGGTGGTGCTGAAGCCGGCCGAATTCACCTCGCTGACGGCGCTGCTGTTCGCCGAAATCTGCCAGCGCGCCGGGCTGCCGAAGGGTGTCGTCAACATCGTCACCGGCCAGGGCGAGACGGGCGCGGCGCTGGTCGATCACCCTGATGTCGACAAGATCGCCTTCACTGGCTCGACCGAGGTGGGCAAGCTGATCCGCGAGGCGACGGCCGGCTCGGGCAAGGGGTTGAGCCTCGAGCTCGGCGGCAAGTCGCCCTATATCGTCTTCGAGGACGCCGATCTCGACAGCGCCGTCGAGGGGCTGGTCGAGGCCATCTGGTTCAACCAGGGCCAGGTGTGCTGCGCCGGCTCGCGGCTTCTGGTTCAGGAATCGATCGAGGAAAAATTCCTCACCAAGGTGAAGCGGCGCATGGCGAGCCTGCGCGTCGGCGATCCGCTCGACAAATCCATCGATATCGGCGCGCTGGTCGCCCCGGTGCAAGTCGAGCGCATCGGCGCGCTGATGAAGCGCGGCATCGCCGAGGGCGCCGAAATCTATGAGCCGGACGGGGCGCTGCCGGCCAAGGGATGTTTTTTGAAGCCCGCGCTGGTAACCAACGTGTCGCCGGCCAACACGCTGGTGGCCGAGGAGATTTTCGGACCGATCCTGGTCGCCATGAGCTTCCGCACGCCCGAGGAGGCGGTGGCGCTGGCCAACAACACGCGCTACGGCCTCGCCGCAACGCTGTGGAGCGAGAACATCAACCTCGCCCTCGACATCGCGCCCAAGCTGAAGGCCGGCGTCATCTGGATCAACGGCACCAACCAGTTCGACGCCGCCGTCGGCTTCGGCGGCTACAAGGAATCCGGCTTCGGCCGCGAAGGCGGGCGTGAGGGCATGGTGGCTTACTTGAAACCGGCCTGGGAGAAGACGCTGAAAGCGGCTGCTCCCGGCGCAGCCCCCGCGCAGGCGGGGACCTCGCCAAAGAGTCCGCTCGAAGCGCCTCTCGACCAGACCGCAAAAATGTATATCGGCGGCAAGCAGGCCCGGCCCGACAGCGGCTATAACCGCCCCGTCCATGGTCCCGGCGGCGCGCCGGTGGGCGAAGTCGGCGAGGGCAACCGCAGGGATATCCGCAACGCCGTCGAGGCCGCACGCGCCGCCGCCGGCTGGGGCACCACGGCCGCGCATGCGCGGGCGCAGATCCTCTATTTCCTCGCCGAGAACCTCGATTATCGCCGCGCCGAGTTCGCCGCCCGCATCGAAGCCCAGACCGATGCGGACGGCGCCGAAGAGGTCGGCATCGCCATCGAGCGGTTGTTCGCCTTTGCCGGCTGGGCCGACAAATATGACGGTGCCGTGCACAATCCGCCGATGCGCGCCGTCGCCGCCGCCATGGTCGAGCCGCTCGGCGTCATCGGCATCGTCGCCCCACCCGCGCGCCCGCTGCTCGGCGCCATCGCGCTCTTGGCGCCAGCCATCGCCATGGGCAACACGGTGGTGCTCGTGCCCTCCGAGCAGGCGCCCTTGTCGATGACCGACTTCTATCAGGTGCTGGAAACCTCGGACGTGCCGTCCGGCGTCGTCAACATCGTCACCGGCGAGGCGAAGACGCTGGCCAAGACGCTGGCCGAGCATGACGGGGTCGACGCCGTCTGGTTCGCCGGCCCGGCGGACGGATCGGCCATGGTCGAGAAGGCTTCGGCCGGCAACCTCAAGCAGACCTGGACCAGCCGCGGGCTCGATTACGACCTCGCCGACCCGCGCTTCGCCGGCGACTATTTCCTCGCCCGCGCCACGCAGGTGAAGAATGTCTGGATACCCTATGGGGCGTGACCTATCTTTAACCTGATCGGAGACGGCAACGTGAAATTCGAGCGCATCACCCACAATCCGGCAGTCATGGGTGGCAAGCCCTGCATCCGCGGCATGCGGGTCACCGTCGGCATGATCATGGGCGAACTCGGCGCAGGCGCGACGATCGAGCAGATCCTCGAGGATTTCCCCTATCTCGAGCGCGAAGACATCCTTGAAGCGATGCGCTATTCGGCTTGGCTCGCACAGGAGCACGAGATCGAAATCGCGCGATGATGAAAGTCATCGTCGACATGAACATGTCGCGCAAATGGGCCGCGGCCTTGCGCGATGCCGGCTTTGAAGCGTGGCATTGGAACGAGTTGGGACCCGTCGACGCTCCGGACGAGACGATCATGAGCCATGCGCTCGATCTCGGCTGCATCGTGCTGACCCGCGACATGGATTTCAGCGACATCCTCTCGGCGACTGGCGCGTTGGCGCCCAGCGTCATTCTGCACCGGAACGGCCAGCGGTTTTCGTCTGCCCTCGTAAGCCAGCTCGTCGAAGTCATCGCACAGACCGCTTCACAACTGGCCAGCGGTGCGGTCGTCAGCCTGCGCGAAGGCCGGGCCCGCATCCGCCCGCTACCGCTCGGGCGCAGAATGGATGACGTCGAATGACCTGCGATCCGCGTTCGGAAAGCCCCTCACCCCTTCGCGCCGATAAATCCGTTGGCGCGCAGCCAGTTTTCCAAGAGCAGCGGCCAGACGTCGGAGAGGGCGCCGATGCGGGCCATGCCGAAGCCGTGGCCGCCATTCTGGAACAGGTGCAGCTCGGCGGCGCCGCCTTTCTTGTGCCAGGCCTCGTAGAGCCGGCTGGTCGAGATCGGCGCCACGGAGGCGTCGTCGTCGACGGCGACGAGGAACAGCGGCGGCGGGGCGGCGGGCACGGTGAGCTCGGCGCGATAGGCGGGATAGACGCCGATGGCGAAGTCGGGGCGGCTTTCGGCGTCGTGCTCCATGGCGGCGCCCATGGCGACGCCGCCGCCGGCGGAGAAGCCGGCGATGCCGATACGTCCGGCGTCGATGCCGAATTGTTCGGCGCGGGCGCGGACGAAGCGGATGGCCTGGCGGCCGTCATCCTCGCCCAGCCGGCGCACCTCGCCGAAATCGCTGCCGCCGGGCGGCAATTCTGTTTCCGGGGTGATCGGCGTGCGTCGGCGGTGGAATTCGTCGCGCCAGGCGGCGACGTCGGTTTCCGCCTCGGGCGTGCGGCCGAGCCGGTATTTCAGCACCAGCGCCGTCACCCCGAAACCGTTGAGCCAGCGGGCCATATCGTGGCCCTCGTGATCGACCATGAGGAAATGGAAGGCGCCGCCGGGGGCGATGATCAGCGCGGTGCCGTTGGCGGTGCCGGGCGGCGGGCGATGGAGCGTCAGCGTCGGCACCACGACATTGCGGGTGTAGCGCGCGCTGGGCGAGGCCCAGGGCGGCGGGGCGGTGGTTTCCTGCCAGTCCCAGCCTTCCGAGCCGGGCGCGGGGCCGGGCCAGATATCGTAGACGCCGTCAGCCCCCGTCGCCGCTGCGGACCCGTCGATGCGCTCGTTCATTGCCGTCCTCCCTTCACGCGAAGTTCCGCGCTTTTGCCGGCGAGCTTGCCTTCCGTCCGTTGCGAGCGCAAGAGCAGGCCATGAGCTTCCTGCCGCAAGAAGTCATCATCGCCAAGCGCGACGGGCACAGGCTCGACGGGGCCGATATCGCGCGCTTCATCGCCGGGCTGGCCGAGGGCAGCGTCAGCCATGCGCAGGCGGCGGCCTTCGCCATGGCGGTCTATTTCCGTTCGATGGAGATGGACGAGCGCGTGGCGCTGACGCTGGCCATGCGCGATTCCGGCACGGTGCTCGACTGGTCCGGTCTCGACGGGCCGGTGGCCGACAAGCATTCGACCGGCGGGGTGGGCGACAACGTCTCGCTGATGCTGGCGCCGATCCTCGCCGCGCTCGGCATCTTCGTGCCGATGATCTCGGGGCGCGGGCTGGGGCATACGGGCGGCACGCTCGACAAGTTCGATTCCATCCCCGGCTATGCGACGCAGCCGGGCAACGATTTGTTCCGCAAGGTGGTACGCGAGGTGGGCTGCGCCATTATCGGCCAGACCTCCGATCTCGCACCGGCCGACAAGGTGCTCTACGCCATCCGTGACGTGACCGGCACGGTCGAATCCGTGCCGTTGATCACCGCCTCGATCCTGTCGAAGAAACTCGCCGCCGGGCTCGATGCGCTGGTGCTCGACGTCAAGGCCGGCTCGGGCGCCTTCATGGCGACGCCAGATGCGGCGCGCGAGCTGGCCACCAGCCTCGTCACCGTCGCCAATGGCGCGGGGCTCAGGACGCGGGCGCTGATCACCGATATGAACGAGCCCTTGGCCAGCGCCGCCGGCAATGCGCTGGAAGTGCGCAACGCCGTCGATTTCCTGACCGGGGCGCATGTCGATGTCCGTCTGCACGAGGTGACGCTGGCGCTGTGTGCCGCGCTGGTGGTGGCGACCGGGATGGCCGCGAGCGAGGCCGAAGGGCTGGAAAAATGCCGCGTGGCGCTGGAATCCGGCAAGGCGGCGGAAAAATTCGCGCAGATGGTGGCGGCGCTGGGCGGGCCGACGGATTTCATGGCGCGCATGGATTTTTACCTGCCGGCGGCGCCCATCGTGCGCGACGTTTTTTTGCGCGAGGCCGGCGTGGTGTCGGGGATCGACACGCGCGGCGTCGGCATGGCGGTGGTGGCGCTGGGCGGCGGACGCACCGATCCGGCGGCGAAGATCGACCATGCGGTCGGGTTCGATCGGCTGGCGGGGCTCGGGGCGACGCTCGATGCGCAGACGCCAATCGCGCGGCTGCATGCCCGCGACGAGGCCAGCGCCCGGGACGCCGAACGCCGGCTTGTCGCCGCCTATCAGGTGGGTGGCGAGGCTCAAAAGAATCCGCTCATCGCCGAACGCATCAGCCCGGAGTAGACCATGCCGCGCGTCATATTGTGCCTGATGGACAGCGTCGGCATCGGCGGGGCGCCCGATGCGGCCGCCTATGGCGACGAGGGCGCCAACACGCTGGGGCATATCGCGCTCGCCTGCGCGGAAGGGCGGGCCGACGATCCCGAACGCCGCAAGCCCGGCGCGCTGCGCATCCCCAATCTCGACGCCATGGGCATGGGCGCGGCCGTGCTTCTGTCCTCCGGCCTGTCGGCACCGAACCTGTCGCCGATGCCGAAGGGCGGGCGCTTCGGGGTGGGGCGCGAGGTATCGAAGGGCAAGGACACGCCATCGGGGCACTGGGAGATCGCCGGCGTGCCGGTGCCGTTCGAATGGGGGTATTTCCCCAGGACCGAGCCGAGCTTTCCGCCCGATCTGGTCGCCGAATTCGTGCGGCGCGCCGGCCTGCCGGGCATATTGGGCGACAGGCACGCCTCGGGCACCGCGATCATCGCCGAGCTCGGGGAGGAGCATATCCGAACCGGCAAGCCGATCTGCTACACCTCCATCGATTCCGTGTTCCAGATCGCCGCGCATGAAACCCATTTCGGACTCGAACGGCTCTACGAGATCTGCCGGATCGCCTTCGAGCTGACGGCGCCGCTGAAGATCGGGCGCGTCATCGCCCGACCGTTCGTGGGCGAGACGCCGGCGGACTTCAGGCGCACCGGCAACCGGCGCGATTTCGCCATCGAGCCGCCGGAGCCGACCCTGCTCGACCGCGCCGCCGAGGCCGGGCGGCAGGTCTATGCCATCGGCAAGGTGTCCGACATCTATGCCGGGCGCGGGGTGACGCACAGGATCAAGGCGTCGGGGCTGATGCCGCTGTTCAACGCCACGCTCGACGCCATGGACATGGCCGTGGACGGGTCGCTGATCTTCACCAATTTCGTCGATTTCGATTCCGAGTTCGGGCACAGGCGCGACGTTGCCGGCTATGCGGCGGCGCTCGAACAGTTCGACGGGCGCATTCCCGAGCTGATCGCGCGCATGCGCGAGGACGATCTCGTCGTCATCACCGCCGATCACGGCAACGATCCGACCTGGCCGGGCACCGACCATACGCGCGAGCAGGTGCCGATCCTGGTCTTTTCCCCAAGCCTGTCCCCGGGCGAGATTGGCATCCGCCCGACCTTCGCCGATATTGGCGAGAGCATCGCCCATTGGCTGCGGCTGGCGCCCGGCCGGCACGGGTCGAGCTTTCTGTGATCGGGTCGCCGAACGTTCCAGCGCTTCTTTCAAACACCGAGGGGCTTCGGGATTTTTGTTTGTCGCGTTTCCGAACCGCAAAAGTGGTAGCCACTTTTGCTGGAAACGCTCAGAGGAGGAGGCCGAGGCCGTGAACGGGCGACAATTTCCCAACGTCACCGTCATCGACCACCCGCTGATCCAGCACAAGCTGACGATCATGCGCGACCGCGACACCTCGATCGCGAGCTTCAGGCGGCTGCTGCGCGAGATCGCCCATCTCATGTGCTACGAGGTGACGCGCGATCTCGAGCTGGAAATGGTCGATATCGAGACGCCGATGGCGGCGATGAAATCGCCGGCGATCAAGGGCAAGAAGCTGGTGTTCGCCTCGATCCTGCGGGCCGGAAACGGGCTGCTCGACGGCATGCTCGACCTCGTTCCCGCAGCGCGCGTCGCCCATATCGGCATGTA
>JAEWHZ010000107.1 GCA_023387585.1 Pseudomonadota bacterium | reverse complement strand
GCGCACGACGAATTCGCGCGGCGTGTAGTCGTCATTGAGCAGGATCACCTTGTGCAGCGGCGGCCGCGCCGTCTTGCCCTCGGTCCTGATCTTCGGTGTGGTAACGGTTGTGCTCATCGGTTGCCCTTGGAGCGTTTCCAGCAAAAGCGGGAACCGGTTCTGCGGTTCGGAAACGCGACAATCAGAGACTGGAAAATATCCAGCAAAAGCGGCTCTCACTTTTGCGGTTCAGCGCCGATATTTCACTATAGCATCAGATGGCGCGCGACGCACGGCGTTCAAGGCGTTCGCGGTTCCATCCCGAAAATCGCCACAAGGTGCGATTTCAGTTTCGCCGCGTCCCGTTCTCCCAGCCGCCCCAGCAGCTTGAGGGTCATGGCGTTGGGCAGGGTGAAGAGTTTGAAGCGGATCACCGACGGTCTCGGCAGGCCCGCCGCCCCCGGATCCTCGATCGCGATGTCGTCCGGCCAGGCCGAGCCGCTTGCCGTGGTGATCATGGCGAGCAGGCTTTGCCCATTGCTTGCATTGAACCGTTCTGTCGACAGGACGACGGCCGGCCGGCGCTTCGATAGCGGCAGGTCGACGAAAGGGAAGGGGACGAGCACCACATCGCCGAAATCAAAGATTTCCATAGGCCGCTTCGTCTTCCGGCGAATCCCATTCGCTCATCAGCCGGCCGACGGAGGCGAGATAGGTGTCCGCGGTGAGCACTTCGCGGATATCGACGGATTTCCCCCTGTTCTGCTCCCAGGTGCGGTTCCACACCTCCTTCATGCTCTCGATGGGGCGGATGCCCAGCGTCGGGCGGCCGTCCCGGCCGGTCTTCATGCGCCGCCACCGGCCTACGATGCCGCCGACTTCCAGCTCGATGACGCCGTCCGGCGGCAGCATGCTGATGCGGTCGACCAGTCGGTCGCCGCCCTCGATATGCTTCGTCCAGATCGTCACGTCGGTGATCTTCACGCTTGCCATGCCCGGCCACCTCCTGAGCCCAAAACTTAGGGTGGGGTGGGGGTGGGGTCAAGATTGGTGATGCGGGCCTGTTGCGGTCGCGCGGGCGGGAACCGAGCGACGCGTTCGGAGTTTTTGCGACCGAACCTGTTACGAGGAGGCGCTCATGCCGGATCGTGAAACAGTCATCGCGGAAGCCGGGCTCAATCCGATGTCGGTCGTTGCGGGCATCCTGTTCGCAATATCGCTGGTGTTTCTCGGCTATCTCGTCTTTTTCGGCGGCAGCGTCGATCGTGGTAATGCCACGCTCGATGTTCCCGTCATCGGCGTCGATGCGGTGCCCGACGGGCGATAGGGTATCGGACCGAAAGGTGCGAAGCGGTTTTCGGGCTAATCCGATGCGACAACAAGCAGATGGAGCGCTCGATCCGATTCCATCGGATCGTCCTGCGCTATAGCCCCGCCGGGAACGGATCGACGCGGACGCTCGTTTCTAGGCGTCCCGACAGCGGCCCCAACAGAGGGCCGCTTTTTTGTCGGCCGCCGGTCGGGAGGGGCACGGAACCGATTTCTGCCGGCCCGGCTTGTTGCTATGCTCTAGCGAGCGATGGAGGGCATCTGGACCATGAAGTGGCGCGGGCGCGAGCGCAGCAGCAATATCGAGGATCGGCGCGGGGCCCGCAGCGGCCCGCGCATCGGCTTTCCCACCGGCGGGGCGCGGGGCGGTCCCATCCGCATCCCCACGGGCGGACGGGCCGGCGGCGGCATAGGCGGCGTGGTGGGCATCATCATCGTGCTGGGGCTGGTGTGGATGCTCACCGGCCAGAACCCGCTCGACATTCTGACGAGCGGCCAGGGGGGCGGTCAGAGCGTGCCGACATCCGGTTTCGAGACCTCGCGCCAGCTGCCGGCGGAGGGGCAGGACGAACTGGCCGATTTCGTCGCCGTGGTCGTCAAGGAAACCGAGGATCTGTGGAACGCCAAATTCGCCGAGATCGGCCTGACCTATGCCGAGCCGAACGTGGTGCTGTTCACCGATCAGGTCAATTCCGGCTGCGGCGCCGCCGATGCGCGCATGGGGCCGTTCTATTGCCCGGTCGATTCGCGGGTCTATATCGACCTCAGCTTTTACGACCAGTTGCATCGCCAGTTCGGCGCGCCGGGCGATTTCGCCCAGGCCTATGTGCTGGCGCATGAGGTCGGGCACCATGTGCAGAACCTCACCGGCGTGCTGGGCGAGTTCAACCAGCGCCGCATGCGCATGAGCCCGGAAGACGCCAACGCCTATTCGGTGCGCATCGAATTGCAGGCCGATTGCTATGCCGGCATCTGGGCCAATCATGCCGGCCAGGCGAACCTGCTGGAAACCGGCGACATCGAGGAAGCCATCAACGCCGCCGAGCAGATCGGCGACGACCGGCTGCAGGAGCGCATGCAGGGCGCAGCCGTGCCCAAGACTTTTACCCACGGCACCTCGGCCCAGCGCCGCGACTGGTTCACGCGCGGCTATCAGAGCGGTCAGGTCGGCGCATGCGACACGTTTTCGGGAGCGGTGTGAGATGGCAAAGATCGAGGCCGCGCAATTCGCCGATGACGGGAAATTCCCCAACAGCCGGCTGCCGGTGATCCTTTACCGCGAGGCCGTGGCGCGGGAAACCGCCGGTCCGGAAACGCTCGAAGACCTGTTCGAGCGCAATGGCTGGCCGCCGCAATGGCGCTCCCAGGTCTATACCTATGACCACTACCACTCGGTCTCGCACGAAGTGCTCGGCATCGCCCGCGGTCACGCCACCATCCGGCTCGGCGGCCCGGAGGGACGCGAATTCCGCGTCGAGCCCGGCGACGTCATCGTCCTTCCCGCCGGCACCGCCCACCGGCGCATGACCTCGAGCCCCGATTTCCTCGTCGTCGGCGGCTACCCGCCCGGCCAGGAAAACTGGGACCTCAACCGCGGCCTCGCCGAAGAACGCCCCAAGGTGGACGAGAACATCGCGAAGGTCGAATTGCCGCGCACCGACCCGGTCGAAGGCGGGAACGGGACGCTGGTCGCGGTCTGGAAAGGCTGACGCTAAAGGCCCATGGCCTTGCCTGGCAGGTCATCGATCCGGGTTTCTCGTCAGGCCTCGACGCTGCCGCTCTCGGCCAGTTCTTCCATGCCCTTCTGCCTGCGCACATGGTTCAGAAAGCGCGTGAACAGATAGTGGCTGTCGCGCGGGCCGGGGCTGGCTTCGGGGTGGTACTGCACCGAAAAGATCGGCTTGTCCTTGACCGCCAGCCCGGCATTGGAGCCGTCGAACAGCGAGACATGGGTTTCCTCGACAGTGTCCGGCAGGCTGCCGCCATCGACGGCGAAGCCGTGATTCATCGAGGTGATCTCGACCTTGCCGGTCGTCAGGTCCTTGACCGGGTGGTTGGCGCCGTGATGGCCCTGATGCATCTTCGAGGTGGTGCCGCCGAGCGCCAGGCCCATGATCTGGTGGCCGAAGCAGATGCCGAACATCGGCTTGCCGGTCTCCATCAGCCTGCGGATGGCGGGGACGGCATATTTGCCGGTGGCGGCCGGATCGCCCGGGCCGTTGGACAGGAAGATGCCGTCCGGGTCGTGGTCGAGCACGTCCTGCGCCGTGGCGGTGGCCGGCAGCACGGTCACCCGCGCGCCCTGGTCGGCGAGGCAGCGCAGGATGTTGCTCTTGGCGCCGTAGTCTATGGCGACGATGTGGAATTTGGGGTCCTCGAGCGTGCCGTAGCCCTGGCCCCACTGCCAGCTCGTCTGGTCCCATTTGTAGGTCTGGGCGGTGGTGACCTCTTTGGCGAGGTCGAGCCCTTCGAGGCCGGGGAAGACCTTGAGCTCGGCCACGATCGAGGCTTCGTCGAAATAGCCGTCCTCGGCATGGGCGATGACGCCGTTGGGCATGCCGTTCTCGCGGATGCGCGCCGTCAGGGCGCGGGTGTCGACGCCGGTGATGCCGATGATGTTGCGCTTTTTCAGCCAGGCATCGAGCTTTTCGAGCGCGCGCCAGCTGGAGGGGCTGGTGATTTCGGCGCGCAGCACCACGCCGCGCACGCCGGAGAGCGCCGCCATGTTGACGGTCTCGATGTCCTCGTCATTGATGCCGACATTGCCGATATGAGGGAAGGTGAAGGTGACGATCTGGCCGGCATAGGAGGGGTCGGTGAGGATCTCCTGGTAGCCGGTCATGGCGGTGTTGAAGCAGACCTCGCCGGCGGCGTGGCCCTCGGCGCCGATGCCGAACCCTTCTATGCGCGTGCCGTCGGCCAGAAGGAGCAGCGCTGTGGGCTTCGGTTTCTGCCAGCCGGTCATGA
>JAEWHZ010000097.1 GCA_023387585.1 Pseudomonadota bacterium | reverse complement strand
TCTCGCAGGGCGCCGAGATCGTCGGCGCCGTGGCCGAGGGCGGGGCGCTCGAAGGCTATCTGGTCAATGCCAGCGCCGCCGAGGAATTCGGCATCACCTCGCTCGAGGATTTCAAGCGCGACGACGTCAAGGCGGCGTTCGACCGCAATGGCGACGGGCTCGCCGACCTCGTCGCTTGCCCGGCGGGCTGGGGCTGCGAGATCAATATCGAGCACCATCTCGACGCCTATGGCCTGCGCGAGCACGTCAATCCGATCAAGGCCGGCTATGCCGCCTCGATGGCCGACGCCGTGGCTGCCTATGAGGGCGGCGAGAACATCCTGTTCTACACCTGGACGCCGAACTGGACCGTCAACGAGCTGGTGCCGGGCGAGGATGTGGTGTGGATCGAGGTGCCTGAGGTCGACCTGCCGGAAGACCTGATGAACCTTGCCGATGCGGCCACCATGGCCGGCGTCGAGGGCTGCGTGAACGATCCGTGCATGCTGGGCTTCCCGGCCAATGACATCGTGCCGGTCGCCAACACGGCCTTCCTCGACGACAACCCCGCCGTGCGCGCCCTGCTCGAAGAGGCGTCGATCCCGCTGGCCGACATCTTTGCCCAGAACGCGGCGATGAATGCCGGCGACGACGACATCGAGGCCCAGGCCGCCGCCTGGATCGCCGACAATCGCGACCTGGTCGACGGCTGGCTCGAAGCCGCCCGCGCCGCTGCCGCGTCGTAAGGCTGCGAACCGCGAAATGGATCGGGGCGGGCCCTTGCCCGCCCCTTTTTCATGGCTGTGCCCAGGGGCGCCAGATGTCCTCGCGCTCGGTGACGAAGCGTTCGGCGACGGCTTCAGGTGTGGCGCCGGGGTCGTTCATCTGCCCCAGAAGCGCGTTCATCTCGGTGAGCGGCATCTGGGCGCGCTGCAGGTAGCGGGCCACCGGGCCGGCATCGGAAAACACCCATTCGGCGACACCGTTGACCACGGTTTCCGGAGCGAATCCAGAGCGTTGCGGGTTGATGCAGTTGACGCGGGCGAGGCATTGCGCCGCCTCGGCCTCGAAATCGCCCATGTCGAGCGCGGTGAAATCGAGCTGCGCCAGCAGCGCATTCGGCTGCCAGTAATAGAACAGGAACGGCTCGCGCCGGCTGATTCCCTCGGCGATCACCGCATCCATTTCGAAGCGGTTGGCCGGGGTGACGATCTCGATTTTTTCGCCAAGTCCCAGTGCTGCAACGAGATTTCGGTTGACGATGGCGCAGCCCCAGTCGGGTGGGCAGGAGACGAGGCGCAGCCCCGCTCCGCCCTCTCCCAGCACCGCCGCCTCGCCCAGCGTCGCAATCGCCCCCAGCGCCGGATCGGCGGCAACCGCATAATCCGGCGCGAACCAGCCCTCGAACACCGTTGCATCGAAGCTGGCGCCGGCCTGGCGCACCGTCTGCGCCTCGATGGCCTGGTTCCATGTCGCGAGCACGCGCATCGCCCACATCTCGGGCACGATGGCCGGCTGGCCGCTGGCGGCCATGGCGCTGACCGAGCCGTTGAGATCGCCGCCCAGGATCTGGGTGGTGCAGCCGAACTCGCGCGACAGGATGCGCGCATGGATCTCGGCGAGAATCGCTGCCGAGGGCCAGGGCAGGCGGGCAATGGAGATCGGGCGCGTGCCGCAGAGCGGGGTAGAGGGGGTCTCGCCGCCGTCCTGGGCGCTGTCGAGCACGGTGATCGCCTGCGCTGCTGCCGGCGCGCCGGCAAGGGCCAGCAGCGCCGGCAGCAGCGCGAGAAGGCGGGCGGGGCGGGTGCGGGGCGGCCGTGTCATCAGGCTGATGTCTTGCCTTGGTGCACGCGCGAACGCAACAGGCGGATTCGGCGCCAGTTTAACGCCAAGCACGCGAGGCCTCGTGACTCGCTTGCGCAATTCGTGTCATGGTCCGGGCTCAGCGGGGCAGAAGCTGCCCCGGAGGGGTCCGCAGGCGGGGACAGACGGCCATGAAGGCCGCGGCCGCGGATCGCAAACAGAGGGACTTTCATGCGCAATCTCAAGACTGCACTCACGCTGGCCGTTGCCTCGGGCGCGCTGGCCGTCGCCGCCCCGGCGATGGCCCAGGACGCCAAGATCGGCATTCTCGGCGACATGTCCGTCGCGATCGCCGGCTTCTCGCCCGGCATGGTCGCCGCCGGCAATCTGGCCGTCGAGCATGTCAACGCGCAGGGCGGGGTGCTCGACGGCGTCCAGCTCAGCACGGTGCTGGCCGATGCCGGCTGCGGCAACAGCCTCGCGGCCCCCGCCGCCGACCGGCTGGTCAACACCGAGGCGGTGATCGCCATTTTCGGCGGCTTCTGCTCGGGCGAGACGATCATCGCGGCCAACAACTCGGCCATTCCGGGCAATGTGGTCATGGTCTCGCCGGCCTCGACCGCGCCGGCCGTCGCCGAGCTCGACGACAACGATCTGGTGTTCCGCAACGTGGTGCCGGACTCGATCCAGGGCGTGAAGGCGGCCGAGCTGCTGCTGGCCCAGGGAATCGACACGGTCGGCGTCACTTATGTGAACAATGATTACGGCTCGGGACTTGCCGGTGCCTTTTCCGACGCCTTCACCGCCGGCGGCGGCACGGTGGCCGTCAGCGTCGCCCATGAGGACGGCCGCGCCGACTACCGGCCCGAGATCGGCCAGGTCGAGGCGTCGGGCGCCACCACGCTCGTCATCTACGGCTATGAGAATTCGGGCGGCGGCGCCATCCTCAACCAGGCCGTCGAATCCGGCTCGTTCGACCTGTTCGTCGGCGGTGACGGCATGGCCGGCGACGCGCTGCTCGCCAACCGCGACGCCTCCTTGCTCGAAGGGATGATCCTGACCCAGGCCGCGCCGGCCGAAGGTCCCGCCTTCGATGCGCTCGCCGCGCTGACCGAGGAAGCCGGCCAGGACGTCAACGGCACCTATGTCACCAATTCCTATGACGCGGTGTTCCTGCTGGCGCTCGCCATCGAAAAGAACGGCACGCTCGAGCGCGAAGGCCTGTCGGCGGCGCTGCGTGAAGTGGCCAACGCTCCCGGCGAGACCATCCTGCCCGGCGAATGGGAAAGGGCCAAGGAGCTGATCGCGGCCGGCACCGACATCAACTACCAGGGCGCTTCGGGCGAGATCGAGTTCGACGATGTCGGCGACGTTGCCGGCGCCATCAACTACTTCGTGATCGAAGGCGGCGCGGCGGTGAACAAGGGCCTGATCCCCTGATCGCAGCCAAACCGTAGCGTTTTCGGAAAGCCCGGGATGCGTCCCGGGCTTTTTTGTTGGCGGCGGAAACTGCATGTCGTGCTTTGCAACCAGCTTTGCCTGCGCCGGCCTTTGGCCGCGCGGCTCTTATGCCGTGGCATGGAACGGAGTTCGCCCTGGTGCCGGTCTTCCGGCGATGAAAAATGAGCGTCGTCCGCCCCATGCTATACGAGGGTTTTCACCGTAACGGATCGTCCTCGGCTCGACCCCGTGCCGATTTGCAGCCGGGGGGTCAGGTCGGATCACAGATCATCCGTTTTCCGGCAGGTGACAGGCGACCCCGCCACCCCTCGTCCCCCGCACCGACCGTTCGTCGCGACCGCACAGCGTTGTACGGGAATGAGGGGAGGATCGCATGAGAAGGGAGGGGGGTGGATAAGTTTGCGTGCACGAACACTCGGCGTGTCACCCCGGCCTCGGGCCGGGGCCTATCACGAGAGAGTGCGGCTGAAGTGCCATCGCGGTGGTTGATGGCGTTGGAGATAGGCCCCGGCCGGCGCCGGGGCGACAATCGCGTGTAGGGAGGGGATGTCGAGGCAGGTCACTTCTCGCGGCGGATGACTTCGGGCAGCAGGCCGCGGGGGGCGTAGCGCAGGGCGAGGGTGATGACGACGCCGAGCACGAAGACGCGCATCTGCAGGGCGCGCGATTCGATCTCGGGGATGGCGCCCCAGCCGGCGGCATTGGTCATGTGCGAGAGGTTGACGAAGATGAGCTGCGCCAGCGGGTCGGAGAGAATCCAGACGAAATAGATCAGTACGGCGCCGAGCACGACGCCGAAATTGTTGCCGGCCCCGCCGACGATGACCATGACCCACACCATGAAGGTGTGGTTGATCGGCTGGTAGCCGGAAGGGTCGAAGACCTGCGAGAAGCTGGCCAGCATCGCCCCGCCCATGCCCATGAGGATGGAGCCGAGGACGAACAGCTCGAGCTGGCGGCCGGTGACGTCCTTGCCCATGGAGCCGGCGGCGATGTGATTGTCGCGGATGGCACGCATCATGCGGCCCCAGGGGCTGCCATAGGCGCGCTGCACCAGCACGAAGACGATGACCAGCACCAGAACGGCGAGCGCCAGGAAGCCGGCACGCGCGTAAAGGAAGCTCTCGGGAATGGACATGCCCGCCTGCTGCAGATGCTGCGGCAGCGGGGTGGGCCAGGGAATGGGCGACACGGTCATGGTGCCGCGCGTCAGCCAGTCCATGTTCTTGATCAGGGCGCGCAGGATCTCGGAGATGCCGATGGTGGCGATGGCGAGATAGTCGGTGCGCAGGCCGAGGCTGACGCGGCCGATGAACAGGGCGATCAGCGCCGAGACCAGCCCACCCACGGCCCAGCCGAGCACGGGATTGAGGCCGAGCCCGCCGACGAAGCCGGCGGTGGATTCGATATAGGCGGCGGCCGGGTCGATCTGGCTGCGATAGATGATGTAGGCGGCCAGCCAGGCGAGGACGATGACGGCGTTGCGCCAGGCGCCGACCATGCCGATACGGTCGACGCGGCGCGCCAGGATGACGATGCCGAGCCCGACGAGGAAGGCGGCGAAGGCGCGTGCCAGCAGCATCGGCCCGTCGCTGTCCCAGAAGGCGAGGTTGACGGGATAGGAGACGAAGACGGTCGCCGCGCCGCCGACCATGAGAAAGCCCATGACGGCGAAATTGAACAGCCCGCCATAGCCCCACTGGATGTTGAGCCCCAGCGCGATCAGCGCGAAGGCGGTGGCCTGGGTCGAGATCAGTAGCACCGACGCGCCGCCCTGCACCAGGCTGGTGAGCAGGATGAGGACGAGCATGACGGTGAACAGCGCCACGGTGCGCTTTATCGGATTGTCCCAGATGCCGCGGGCCGCGTCGGCGGCGGCGCTCACGTCGAGGCTCCCTTGAAGATGCCCGTGGGGCGGGCGAGCAGGGTGACGACGAGGATGACGAAGGCCACGGTGAGCTTGTATTCGGTGGGCACCAGCGCCAGGTTCGGCGGCAGCGTCCAGCCCTCGGGCAAAAGGCCGGCGAAGGGGCGCAGCAGGGCTGTCCAGTTGAACACGGCCAGCGTTTCGGCGAAGGCGATGAGAAAGCCGCCGACGATGGCGCCATAGACATGGCCAAGCCCGCCGACGATGGCGGCGGCGAAGATCGGCAGCACGATGTTGAAGGCGAGGTCCGGCATCAGCGCCACGTCGAGGGCGAGCATGGTGCCGGCGACGCAGGCCAGGGCACCGGCCACCAGCCAGGTGACGCGCACGACGAGCGCTGTGTTGATGCCCGAGACCTGGGCGAGATCGGCATTGTCGGCCATGGCGCGCATGGCCTTGCCCAGCCGCGAGCGGGTTAGGAAGTAATGCAGCGCCAGCACCAGGATGGCGGTGACGACGAACATCAGCGCCTGCGGTTCGGTGATGGTGATCGGGCGGCTCGCGCCGATGGCGCTGACGTCGATGCGGAAGATTTCCTTGGGCTCGTTGAGAAAGAA
>JAEWHZ010000380.1 GCA_023387585.1 Pseudomonadota bacterium | reverse complement strand
TGACCCCAAACCCGGCCTTTCGGCCACCCGGCGCGAGGACGACCCGCATCGGTAGGCAAAAATTACCGGGCGGATGGTAAACAAGCTGTTAACCGCCCGGCATGGCGGCAAGATTTACCGGCCGGGCAGCGGTCTGGGGGGCAACGCGGGATGGAGCGAAGGCGCCTCAGCGCCGGCGGCGCATCCGGGCGATCTCGTCATACTGGTCCTGCTCGAGCTTGGCCTGCTCGGCCACGTCGCGCTGGTGCTCGCGCTGGTCGAGCAGCTCGACCTTCTTGAGCTCCTCGATCGCCTCGGCCAGCGCATCCTGGGCCGCCTCGAGCGTGCCGCGCATGTCGTTGGCGGAGGCGAGCAGGTTGTCGCGCCGCGTGCGCGCCGCCTTGGCGAAGGTCGAATAGGCGAAATGGGCCACATCCGAGATGCCGGTCTTTTGCTGCTCGATCTCGATCTGCTGGTCGAGCTCGGTCGCCATGCGCTCGAAATCGGCGACCATCATCTCGATCTGCGTGACCTGACGACGCTTCTCGTCGACCTGGAATTTCTTCAGCCTGATCAGGCTTTCGCTGCGCGACTTCACGACCTGTACTCCCTACAAACCAAGTCCGGTCGGCCCAACCCCCGGGCCCCTGCCGTCACTCGACGCCGATTTCGCCCTCTTGGGCAAGAATGGCCGAAAGCTGCTCATAGCATTCGGCGATCGTTGCCCGTTCCTCCCGCTGCTGGCCCAGAAAGGCCTCGAAGGCGGGATGGATGGCGATGGCGCGGTCCACATCCGCGTCCGATCCCTTTCGGTAGGCACCGAGCCGGATCAGCTCTTCCATGTCGGCGAAAACCGACATCAGCTCACGCGCCCTGGCGAGCACCGGCCGCATCTCGGCCGGCACGCACCCGGGCATGGTGCGCGAAATGGACCGAAGCACGTTGACCGCCGGATATCGTCCCCGTTCGGCGATCGCGCGCTCCATCACGATGTGCCCATCGAGAATGCCGCGCACGGCGTCGGCGATGGGCTCATTGTGATCGTCACCTTCGACCAAAACGGTAAAAAGACCGGTAACGGAACCGCCGCCGACGAGGCCAGGCCCCGCGCGCTCGAGCAGGCGCGGCAATTCGGTGAACACCGTCGGCGGATAGCCCTTGGCCGTCGGCGGCTCGCCGATCGCCAGCCCGATCTCGCGCTGCGCCATGGCGAAGCGGGTCAGACTGTCCATCATGCACAGCACCCTGAGCCCCTGGTCGCGGAAATATTCGCTCAGCGCCAGCGTCAGATAGGCGGCCTGGCGCCGCATCAGCGCCGCCTCGTCCGAAGTCGCCACCACCACCACGGCGCGCTTCAGCCCGTCCTCGCCCAGATATTCCTGGACGAATTCCTGCACCTCGCGCCCGCGCTCGCCGATCAGCCCGATCACGGCCACGTCGACCTCGGTGTTGCGCGCCAGCATCGACATCAGCACCGACTTGCCGACCCCGGAGCCGGCGAAGATGCCCATGCGCTGGCCGTCGCACATGGTGGCGAAGGTGTTGAGCACGCGCACGCCGAGATCGATCGGCTCGCCCACCCGCGCCCGCTCATGCGCCGGCAGCGGGTCGGCGCGCAGGGGATAGGCCCGCGAACCGCGCGCCGGCGCCGGCCCGCCGTCGATCGGGGTGCCGTTGGCGTCGATCACCCGCCCCAGCCAGCTTTCCGAAGGATAGGCCTCGCCGTCATGACGGCGGAACACCGCCTTGCACCCCAGCCGCACCCCGGCCAGCTGCCCGAAGGGCAGACACAGCGCATGCCCGTCGCGAAAGCCGATGATCTCGGCGTCGAGCGTGCCCCCGGCCGTGGTCTCGATGCCGACCCGCCCGCCCACGCGCAATTCGCGCACCGGCCCGACCACCTCGACCAGCAGCCCCTGTACGGATTTGACGCGCCCGAAGACCTCGACATCGTCGATGGCATCGATGGCGGAAATCAGCGCTTTCATCGGCCTCGCTCGAATCGGGCGGAATGGCGGCAAGGGTAACCGAACGTTAAGCCTAATGCTTTACCCGGTTATGAGGTATAATTTTCTCTTTCGGGCGCGTTTGCGCCGGGGCGGCGCCGCAAAGCGTGAACAGGTGAGTCACCAGAATCGGTTAAAAGCCCTTCTTAATCTATTTAATTAAGTTATTTAGACCTAATTAAACCATAAAAATCAACGACTTAATCCAAACAGCCCTAACGTTGGCACGCATATTGCGGATCAGAAATAAACTTTGTTAACCTATCGCGGTTAGGGTTCAGTCATATCCAGTAGGGTTGGAGCGGTGGACGCCCGTGCTGTCCGTCGCCGGTTCCAGCAGGAACGAGATGACAAGGGGAATAGGATGCGGGTACTCCTGATCGAGGATGACAGCGCCACCGCGCAGAGCATCGAGCTGATGCTCAAGTCCGAGAGCTTCAACGTCTACACGACGGATCTCGGGGAGGAAGGTGTCGACCTCGGAAAGCTCTACGATTACGACATCATTCTGCTGGACCTGAATCTGCCCGACATGTCGGGCTACGAGGTCCTGCGCACGCTGCGCGTCGCCAAGGTGCAGACGCCCATCCTCATCCTGTCCGGCCTCGCCGGCATCGAGGACAAGGTGCGCGGTCTCGGCTTCGGCGCCGACGACTACATGACCAAGCCGTTCCACAAGGACGAGCTGGTGGCGCGCATCCATGCCATCGTGCGCCGCTCCAAGGGCCATGCCCAGTCGGTCATCCAGACCGGCGACCTCAACGTCAACCTCGACACCAAGACCGTCGAGGTGATGGGACAGCGCGTGCATCTGACCGGCAAGGAATACCAGATGCTGGAGCTGCTCTCGCTGCGCAAGGGCACCACCCTCACCAAGGAGATGTTCCTCAACCATCTCTATGGCGGCATGGACGAGCCCGAGCTCAAGATCATCGACGTGTTCATCTGCAAGCTTCGCAAGAAGCTGTCGGTGGCCACGGGCGGCAAGAACTACATCGAGACGGTCTGGGGCCGCGGCTATGTGCTGCGCGAGCCCGAGGAAGTCCTCAGCGAAAGCGTCGCCTGA
>JAEWHZ010000345.1 GCA_023387585.1 Pseudomonadota bacterium | reverse complement strand
CGCTGCCCAAGGGCTTTCTCGGCCTCCAGCGCGACATCCTCGTCGCCGTCGACGATGCCGAGCTGGAATTGCGCGCCGGCGAGAATCTCGGGATCGTCGGCGAGAGCGGCTCGGGCAAGACGACGCTGGGGCGCTGCTTGCAACGCATCCATTCCGTGACCTCGGGGGATATCCTGTACAAGGGCAGCGACGGGGTGACTGTCAATCTCGCCCCGCTCAGCGACCATGAGCTGAAGCAGCCCTGGCGCGATATCCGCACCGTGTTCCAGGACCCCTTCGCCTCGCTCAACCCGCGCATGACGGTGGGGCAGATCATCGCCGAGCCGCTGGTCGCCAACCGGCTGATGCAGGGCAGGGAGCTGGCCGCACGGGTCGACGAGCTGCTCGAACTGGTCGGCCTTCCGCAATCGGCGGCCACCCGCTATCCGCACGCCTTTTCGGGCGGGCAGCGCCAGCGCATCTCCATCGCCCGCGCCATAGCGCCCAATCCGCGCATCATCATCGCCGACGAGGCGACCTCGGCGCTCGACGTGAGCCTGCGCACCCAGATCCTCGACCTGCTGCTCGACCTTCAGGAGCGGCTCGAGCTGAGCTTCATCCTCATCAGCCACGACATCTCGGTCATCCGCTATTTCTGCGACCGCATCGCCGTCATGTATCGTGGCCGCGTCGTCGAGACCGGCGACACCGAGGCGGTCTGCACCGCGCCGCAGCACGACTATACCCGTGCGCTGCTCTCGGCCGTGCCGATCCCCGATCCCTCCCAGCGCGGCTCGCGCGAGCGGCTGCGTTATCGTGAAGTGCCACCAGAAGGACCCAAGCCGTGAAGATTACCGAGATCAGAACCTATCTCATGCAGGTCGGAGGCCGCCCGAAGACCACCGGGGACGCCTACGCCCGTGCTGATTTCGGCGGATCGCGCAACTGGCTGTTCGTCAAGGTCATGACCGACGAGGGCACCTATGGCGTGGGCGAATGCTCGGGCTGGCCGCGGGTGATCGAAGGCGCAGTCAAGGACCTCGCCAATCTTCTCGTCGGCCAGGACCCGGGCAATATCGACCTTTTGTGGAACAAGATGCACACCGCGACCATGGGCCACGGCCTGCTCGGCACGGTGGGCGGCGGCGCCATGACCGGCATCGAGATGGCGCTGTGGGACATCAAGGGCAAGGTGATGGGCCAGCCGGTCTGGAACCTGCTCGGCGGGCGCTTCCGCGACCGCATTCCCGTCTATGGCCACGCCAAGACACGCGAGCGCGCCGACCAGCTGCTGGCGCTGGGCTACAAGGCCATGAAGGCCGGCGTCGTCACCTATAAGGACGTCGACGGCGTTTACGCGCTGCGCGACTATGTCGGTAACGACATCGACCTGATGGTGGACGCCCATGGGCCGCCGTGGATGGCGACTTCCGACGCCATCGCCGTCGGCCGGGCGCTGGAAGGTGCCGATCTGCTGTTCTACGAGGATCCCGTGGCGCCGGAAAATCTCGACTCGCTCGCCCGCGTGCGCGATGCCGTCGATATTCCCATCGCCGCCGGCGAGCGCGTCTCCAACATCTGGGGCATCCGCCCCTATCTCGAGCGCGAGCTGGTCGACGTGATCCAGCCCGATACCGGCCGGGCAGGGGGCATCACCCAGATGCGCAAGATGGCCGCCATGGCCGAGGCGCATTACATCACCATGGCGCCGCATTCCGGCTCGCTCGGCCCCGTCGCCGAATACGCCGCGATCCACGTGATGGCGACCATTCCCAATTCCCTGCTGCTCGAAAAGCTCGAGCTCGACTGGGAGGGGCGCAACACGGTGATCGACCCGGCGCCGACGCTGGTCGACGGCCATCTGCTGGTTCCGGACGTGCCCGGCCTCGGCGTCGACATCGTCGAGGACGAGATCGCCAAATATCCCAGCCTGTGCAACGTCATCGTCAATATCGGCGCCGATCAGTACAATCCCGGCACGGTCGGGGAGGCGCCCTATTTCCAGAACCGCCTGCGCCGCGGCAGCCTGCGCCGGACCAGCTAAAGCGGTTCGGAACGCGACAAATCAAAGAGCTCTTGATTCAATCGGAACGAGAGTTCTCACGCCGAAAGGCCATCATGAAGACCGCGATCCGGGATTTTCCCGGACCGCGGCTCTTTGACTTGCGGGAGACACAATGACCTACGCGTTCGAAACCATCGCGGCACTCAATTGCCAGTGCGCCGAAAGCGCCACCTGGGACGCGGAGCACAGGCAGTTCCTGTGGACCGACATTCCGGCGGGCATCATCTACGCCTATGACCTCGCGACCGGCGAGCGGCGGCAATGGCAGCTGCCGGAGGCGGTCGGCGCCTTCGGCCTCGCCGATGACGGCCGGCTCGTGGTCGGCATGGTCTCGGGGGTCTATCTGTACGACCGCAAGAGCGAAAAGCTCGAGCTGCTGGTCGACCCCGAGCCCGAAGAGGCGCCCAACCGCCCGACCCACCGGCTGAACGACGGCAAGGTGGGGCCGGATGGCGCGTTCTGGATCGGCAGCATGCACCCCGAAACCCCGACCGCCGCGCTTTATCGCGTCACCGGCGACGGCCGGGCCGAGCGCAAGGCGGAAGGGCTGAACACCTCGAACGGGCTGGCCTTCTCGGCCGATGGCCGCACGCTGTTCCATTCCGATTCCCGTCAGCAATGGATCGACCGCTACGATCTCGATCCGGCGACCGGCGCCATCTCGAACCGCGTCCGCATCGCGACCCCCGGCGATGCCGATGGTCGCCCCGACGGCGCCGCCACCGATATCGAAGGCGCCTATTGGAGCGCCGGCGTTTCGGCGGGCGTCATCAACCGCTTCAGCCGCGACGGCGAGCTTCTGGAGCGCATCCCCGTTCCGCCCAAGGCACCCACCATGCCCTGTTTCGGCGGTGACGACATGAAGACCCTGTTCTTCACCAGCCTGCGCCGCGCCGATGCCGGCCCGGAATGCGGCAATGTCTTTTCCATGCGCGTCGAAGTCGCCGGCGCCCCGGTCGGCCGGTTCAAGACCGGCGCCTGACGATTCCCCGGCGCCGTTCAGGCGCCGGGCACCACCAGCACGTCGCAGCCGGCGCCGGCCAGAACCTTGCGCGCGACGCTGCCCAGCAATTGCCGGGCCACGGCGCTGGAGCCCTGCGTGCCCAGCGCCACGAGGTCGACGGTCCGCCGGCGCGAAGCCTCGATCAGGGCGGTGGCGGCATCGCCGCGGACGATCCTTGCGCGTGAGGAAGGCGGCAACCGTCCGTTCTCGCCGAACAGCTCCACGATCTGCCGGTGCGCCGCCTCGGCCCTGGCATCGCGGTAGCGCTCGATATCCTCACCCGACGTCCCGGTCTTGAGCATCGCCTGCTCGAAGGCGAGGGGAATTTCGCTCGCATGGATGAAGCTGCGCACGGCCATGGGCGACAGGCGCTCGGCCCAGCCGGCCGCCGCCCGGGCATGCTCGGAAAAATCCAT
>JAEWHZ010000253.1 GCA_023387585.1 Pseudomonadota bacterium | reverse complement strand
TGCCAGTGGAAGCGGTTGAGCTTGTTCCAGGCGAGGATCTTGAGGAACTGGGCGATCTCGCCGGCGGCGTAGAACTGGCGCGCCGTGTCGAGATGGCAGCCGCGCCAGCCCATCTGCGGCGCGTCCTTGATGCTGCCGCCGGCCGGGAACACGAAACTCTCCGGCGCCAGCCGCGCCCCGCGCCAGATCTGGCCGAGCGTGATCAGCCCGTAGAGAAACCCGGTCTTGCTCGACGCCTCGACGGTCGCGCCGTCCTCGGCGAAGCCGATGCGGTATTCTTCAGGTCCCAGCCCCTCGGCATCAGACAAGAAGACCGCCAGCCCGCCCTCGTCGCGCCCGCGCATCATCGCCTCGGCCGGAAACAGCGCCGCTGTCAGTTCGGCGAACACCGCCCCCGCCCTTTCGCCGGCCTCGGAGCGTGCTAGCGGCGACAGCCCGGCGGGGCAGGGTCGCGTGCCGGCAACCGTCACCTCGGCCGGCCACGGGATCACCGAGATCGGCGCCCCGTCCAGCGGCGCGTCCGGCAGCTTCAGCGCCATCCGGCCCTTCACCCGCGCCACCCCGCCCGCATCCGCCGGTCGCACATGGATCGGCCGCGTCGTGCCGTCGGCCAGGGCCAGATAGGCGCCGGTCGGCCCGTCCGTCCAATGGTTCAGCCGGTAACCCGAGCGGATCACGATCTCCATCGCTGCCCCCGGCGCCAGCACAAAGTCGGCCGGCGCTGCCAGCTCGGCATGGTTGGACAGCGTCGAAACCAGAAGCGCCCCCTCGATCTCGGCATCGCGCGCGATCCGCGCCGGACCGCTGACATGCAGCGCGAATGCGGAAAAGGCCTCGCCCGTGCCGTTCTCCAGCCGCAGCCGGACGATGCCGGTGTCGCGCTCGGCGACAGTCGAAAGGATCAGCCTCTCCATCACGCCACCCGCCCCAGTGCCGCATCGAACTCGGCCCAGATCCCGCGCATGTCGACGACGCTGCCGGTGCGGCGCGCCTCGTCCATCGCCATGGCCAGCAGCCCCGCCTCCAAGGCGTCGATCACCGACACCGGCAGTTGTGCTCCCTCGCGCAAATGCGCGGCGATGTCCTGCGCCATCTGCTCGTCGGCTCCGTAATGCTGCGACAGCTCGGTGGTGGCAAAGCTCGTCTCCGCCAGTTGCGTGCCCGTCCGCGCATCGGTGAGGCGGAAGAAATTGCGGATGAAGTCGCCCTCGGCCTGGCCGCGTGCGCCGAACACGGCAAAGCGCCGGAAATCGTCGGGCGCGTTCATATTGGTGTGGAAGGTCAGTGCCGCTCCGCTCTCGTAGCGCACGATGGCGACCTGGAAATCGATGATGTCGCCATCGCCGTCGAACACCTTGTCGCTCGCCATCCAGCCCGAGGGCTTTTCGTGGTAGATTCGGAGATCGTTGATGCCCTCGGCCTGCGGCGCGTTCTCGGGGATAAAACTCTTGCGCCCGCCGAAGCTTGCCACCTGCACCGGCCGGCAGCCCATGACCGAATTGTAGAGATCGAGGTCGTGGCAGCATTTCTCCAGCATGAAGCCGCCGGCATATTTCTCGTAGCGCCGCCAGTCGCGCTGGAAGAAGCCGCCATGCGCGGGCGGGATGTGCTCCGATGCCTCGATTGAGACGATACCGCCCAGATGCCCCTCGGCCTGGGCCTTTCGCAGCGCGGCGTAGAGCGGGGCATAGCGCAGCACCAGCCCGACCATCACCTGGTCCGCCGGATAGGCTGCGATCAGCCGCGCCAGCTCCAGCGTCTCGGCCGTGGTGGTCACCACCGGCTTTTCCGAAAACACTTTCTTGCCCGCCTCGAGCGCGGTGCGGATATGCTCCAGATGCAGATGATTGGGGGAGCCGACCATGACGAGGTCGATGTCGTTACGCGAGACCAGCGCTTCGGGCGAGGCGATCTGCTCGCCCATGTCGATGCCGTACTGCCCGGCATAGTCCAGGCCCGCCGGTGCCGGATCGACATAGCCGGCGACGGAAAAGCCCGGCACCATCTCGTTGAACACCCGGGCCAGATAGCCCATGCGATAGCCCAGCCCGATCACGCCGACACGCATCTTGTGGTTCGATCCTCCCCTTGGCCGGGCGTGAGGTTGGTGCCTCTTGGCGTGGCTGTCAAACCCGTGCTGCTTGACCATCCGCCTGCGAAGCGCCATCTGTCCGGAGCGTTGCAAAAATCGCAACGCTTGCAACGATGCTCAACGCGGGAATGCTGGCCAATGGTCGCAAAGATCTTCATCGACGGGGAAGCCGGCACCACGGGGCTGCAAATCCGCGAGCGCCTGACCGGCCGCACCGACATCGCGCTGCTTTCGGTCGATCCCGACAAGCGCAAGGATCCCGAAGAGCGCAAGCGCCTGCTCAACGCAGCCGACATAGCCATCCTCTGCCTGCCCGACGAGGCGGCGAAGGAAAGCGTCACGCTGATCGAGAACGGCGCCACCCGCGTCATCGACGCCTCGACCGCGCATCGCGTCGCCGTCAACTGGGTGTATGGCTTCGCCGAGATGGATTCCGGCCAGGCCGATGCCATCGCCAAGGCGCGGTTCGTCGCCAATCCCGGCTGCTGGCCGCAGGGCCTGATCGCGCTGATGCGCCCGCTGGTCCGGGCCGGCCTCGTGCCCGCCGACCATCCGGTCAGCTATGCCGGCATTTCCGGCTATACCGGCGGCGGCAAGCAGATGATCGCCGATTACGAGGCGAAGGGCGCAGCGGCCTCGGAATTCGCTCCCTACGGGCTTGGCTTCAACCACAAGCACCTGCCCGAGATGCAGGCCTATTCCGGCCTTGCCGCCGCGCCGATCTTCCAGCCGGCGGTCGGCAATTTCGCCCAAGGCATGCTCACCCAGATCCCGCTACACACGGATCGCCTGCCCGGCACACCCTCGGGAGCGACGCTGCACGCCGCCATCGCCGACCATTTCGCCGCCAGCGGCGCGCCCTTCGTGCGGGTCGCGCCCTTCGATGGCGCCGAGCGCGGTCCCGATCTCGATCCCGAGCGCCATAATGGTACCAACGATCTGGTGCTGCACGTCTTTGCCAATGACGATCGCCGCCAGGCGGTGCTGATGGCCGTCTACGACAATCTGGGCAAGGGCGCCTCGGGCGCGGCGGTGCAGAACCTCAACCTGATGATCGGCGCCGATCCCGCCGCGGGGCTGTAAGCGCAGGGCCCAGCCCAAAAACCGTGTTGCCACAGGCCCCGAACCGGCTAATCATGTCGCCCGGAGGGGCTGCCCGCTAGCGGGCGGCGGGCGGACGGGGAGGTCCATCCGCAGCCAGGGCGGTTCCAGGAACACTGGTTG
>JAEWHZ010000241.1 GCA_023387585.1 Pseudomonadota bacterium | reverse complement strand
TGGATGCGCGTGCCCGGGGTGGCGCCCATGGGGCATGCGGCGCTGCGCGCGGGGGCCGAGGCGGGCCTGCCCTATTATTTCACCGGCTTCGACAAGACCTATTCCGCCCTGCTGCGCGTCGTCCACGCGCTGGCGCTCGCCTATGTCCTGTCCTCGATCCCGTTCATGTTCCGCATCGCCGCCAGCCGCATCGTCGAACCGCTGGTGATGCTGGGGCGCTACGGGCTCGCCGTCTTCGCCACCGGCACGGTGATCTCCATGGCCTTACAGGCGGTTAAGGCAGGCATCGAGTCCAGCATCGCCATCGACGCCGCCCTGCTCGGCTCCGGCCTTCTCATCCAGATCGCCCTCGCCTACGCCCTCGCCGCCACCACGCGCCTGCGCCAGTCGCGCCCGGGCGGCTGAAAACTCAGGCCGGCTTGCGATACTGGTAGATGCCCACGTCGATGGTGCCTTCCGTGAAGCCGGCTTCGCAATAGCTCAGGTAGTACACCCATTTGCGCCGGAAGCGCTCGTCATAGCCGAGCGGGGCGATCACCGGCCAGCGTTCGAGGAAGCGGTCGCGCCACAGGCGCAGCGTGCGCGCATAGCTGAGGCGGAAATTCTCCGCGCGCTCGAGCACCAGCCCGTAGCGCTCGCCGAATTCGCGCATCACCGTCTTGGTCAGCAGCATGCCGCCGGGAAAGATGTAACGCTGGATGAAGTCCGGCCCCGAGCGATAGCCCTCGAAATCGGTCTCGGCGATGGTGATGGCCTGGATCGCCGCGGTGCCGCCCGGCTTGAGCCGCGCCGCCACGGTCTCGAAATAGCTCGGCCAGTTGTCCTCGCCCACGGCCTCGATCATCTCGATCGAGCATATATGGTCGTATTGGCCGGTGGTGCGGCGATAGTCCTCGAACACCAGCGTCGCCAGCCCGTCAAGCCCCTGGCTCGCCAGCCGCTCCTGCGCGTAGCGCAACTGCTCGGTCGACAGGGTGATGCCGCGCAGCTTCGCCCGGTAGTCGCGCGCCACCGTCTCGGCGAACCCGCCCCAGCCGCAGCCGATCTCCAGCACCTCGGAGCCTTCGGTGACGCCGGCAAGGTCGGCCACCCGGCGATATTTGGCGTGCTGGGCTTGCTCCAGCGTCTGGTCGCCCGACGTGAACAGCGCCGAGGAATAGGTCATGGAAGGGTCGAGCCACTGGCCGTAGAAATCATTGCCGAGGTCGTAATGCTCGGCAATGTTCTTTTTCGAGCCCTCGAGCGTGTTGCGCCGGCCCATGTGATAGGCCAGATCCGCCGCCGCGCGCTTGAACACGCCCATGCTGGCGCGATCGAACATCTCGCGGTTCTGCAGGAAGAAGCGGAACAGCGCCGTGAGGTCGTCGACCTCGATATCGCCATCCATATAGGCGGCGGCGAAACCTACCGTGCCGCGCCGCATGGCCTGGGTGATGACGCGGAAATTGTTGAGCTTAAGCACCGCATGCTCGCCGCTCGAAGCCTGTCCCACGGTCCGCGAGCGTCCGTTGGGGAATACCACGGTCAGCGCGCCATGGCTGGGCCTGCCGATCAGGCCCACGCCGATCCATTCGACGAAGCGCGAGGCCAGGCGGGTGAAAAAACCGATATCGGAAGGGGAGTTCTGGACTGCCGACTTACTCATGCCGCTCGTGCTTTCTGCGCCGGCCTGTCCCTGTTTCCGGGACTTTTTGGGTCAGCGCGGGGCCGGTTCCGGCCTTCTCGTTGTTTGCGCAAATCTGGGTACGAGGAGGAGCGCCCGTCATCCTCAGCCGGGCCTCCCCAGTGAATGCGACAATAATCTTAGTCGCCATAATGGGATATTCAAGGCCGAGTTTGGCCGGAAGACGGCACAACCGTGCTCAGGGATCGCCCGCCGGCGCGGCGTCGACGATGCGCAACTGCACCTGCTCGCGGCCCTGGTAGTGGTCGATGCCAAGCATGCCGGCGACATGCACGGGGTTGTTGCCGGCGGCCAAAAGGGTGGCGCCGAGATCGGTTTCGGCGGCCCGGAAGGCGATGGCCTTGATCCGCGCCCCGTCGCCGGCGCCGAGCATGGCGGAGACATGTCCCCCCTTGCCGACGATCCGCGCGCCATAGACGCGATGCGCCGGCAGCACGAAGACCGGCGCCGAATTGCCGGCCCCGAACGGCCCGGCGCGCTCGATCTGGCGCACAAGCTCCGGGGTGGCGCCGCGCGCGGTCAGCGCTGCGTCGATACGCAATACATTGCTCGCCCGCGCCGCCGTGACCGCCGCCCCCAGCGTCTCGCTCAGATGGGCGCGGAAGCGGGCCATGTCGCCGGCGCGCAGGGTGATTCCGGCCGCCATGGGGTGGCCGCCGCCTTTTGGGATGATGCCGGCCTCGACCGCCGCGATCACCGCGCGCCCCAGATCGACGCCCGGCATGGAGCGGCCCGAGCCGACCCCGCCGCCATCGGCACCCAGCGCCACGGCGAAGGCCGGCCGCTCGAAACGCTCGCGCAGGCGCGCAGCGACCAGCCCGACGATGCCGGGATGCCAGTTGGCCGAGGCGGTCACCAGAACCGGCGGCCCCTCGCCGCTGCCGATCTCGGCCATGGCGGCGGCCGAGGCTTCTTCCACAGCCTCGATCTCGATGCGCTGGCGCTCGACATTGAGCTCTTCGAGCTGGGCGGCGATGGCCAGCGCCTCGCTTTCCTCGGTGGTCGCCAGCAGTTTTGCGCCAAGCCCGGCATCGCCGATCCGACCGCCGGCATTGATGCGCGGGCCGAGCAGGAACCCGAAATGATAGGGGTTGAGCGGCCCGCCGATGCGCGAGGCCAGCGTCAGCGCCGACAGGCCCGCATTGGTGCCGCGCCGGGCGATATCGAGCCCGCGCAGCACATAGGCCCGGTTCAGCCCCTTGAGCGGCACCACGTCGCACACCGTCGCCAGCCCGACGAGATCGACCATGCCCATCAGGTCCGGCAGCCGCGTCTCCCCGCTCTGGCGCAGCAGCCGGTTTACGGCCACCAGCACCAGGAAGGTGACGCCGGCCGCGCATAGATGCCCCTGCCCGGAAATATCGTCCGGGCGGTTGGGGTTCACCAGCGCCGTCGCCGGCGGCAGCTCGTGGTCGGACAGATGGTGGTCGATGACCAAAAGGTCGACGCCGCGCGCGCGGGCATGGGCGATGGGTGCATCCGAGGTGGTGCCGCAGTCGAGCGTCACGATCAGCGTCGCGCCGCCGTCGATCAGCCGGTCGATAGCGGCGACGTTCGGCCCATAGCCCTCGAAAATGCGGTCCGGGATGTGCACCGAGGGGTCGAGCCCGAAAGCGTTGAGATAACGCGTCATCAGCGCCACCGAGCAGGCCCCGTCGACATCGTAATCGCCGAACAGCGCCACCGGTTCGCCGTCGCGAATGGCTCGCGCCAGCCGCTCGGCCAGAAGGTCCATGTCGGTCAGCGTCGAAGGGTCGGGCATCAGCTGCCGGATGGTCGGCTCGAGATAGTCCTGCGTCTCGTCCGGCTCGACGCCCCGCCCGGCCAGCACCCGCGCCACCAGTTCGGACACGTCGAAGCGCTGGGCGATGGCCTGCGCCATGCGCGTGCCGGTCTCGTCGAGCCTGTCGACCCAGCGCCGGCCGCTCAGCGAGCGCGTGACGTCGAGAAAGGAGCGGGCCGCGTCGAGCATGGCGCAGGGTTAGGCGATTTGGCGCCGGGCGTGAAGAGGTTGCCCCATCAGCGGGCGTGCTCGGCCTTGATCCAGCGCATGGTGCGGCTCCAGGAGCGCATGACGATGGTCGAGGTCACCACCGCGTCGCGCTTGAGCTTCACCCCGTCGAGCATGTTGCCGTCGGTGACGCCCGTGGCCGCGAACAGCACGTCGCCCGAGGCGAGATCGGTGGTGCCATAGATGCGGTTGGGATCGGAAATTCCCATTTTTTCAGCGCGTTGGCGCTTTTCGTGCGAATCGAGAATCAACTTGCCCTGCATCTGCCCGCCGGTACATCGCAAGGCGGCGGCGGCCAGCACGCCTTCCGGCGCCCCGCCTGAGCCGAGATAGATATCGATGCCTGAATCCTCGCTCTGGGCGGCATGGATGACGCCGGCGATATCGCCGTCGCTGATCAGCTTCACGCCGATGCCGTTCTCGCGCAATTCGTGGATCAGCCCGGCATGGCGCGGCCGGTCGAGCACGCAGGCGGTGATCTCGTTCAGCGGCACGCCCTTTTCCCGCGCCAGCGCCCGGCAATTGTCGGCGGCGCTCGCCTCGACATGCACCAGATCGGCCGGATAGAAGGGGCCGATGGCGATCTTGTGCATGTAGAAATTGCGCGCGACGTTCAGCAGCCCGCCGCGCTCGGCCACCGCCAGCACGCAGATCGAATCCGGCTGGTTCTTGGCGCACAGCGTCACGCCTTCGAGCGGATCGACCGCGATGTCGACCTCGAGCGGGCCGCCGGCACCGACCTCCTGGCCGACATAGAAATTCTCGACCTCGCCGCGCTCGCCCTCGCCGATGACGATGCGGCCGGAAATCTCGATGCGCTCGAGCTCGGCCATCATCGCATCGACCGCCGCGGTGTCGGCGGCGCGCTCGTCGCCCTTGCCGCGCCAGGCGGAGGCGGCGATGGCGCCGCGCTCGGTCACCCGCACCATTTCCAGCGTCAGGCTGCGATCGATCGCTGCCTGCGCACGCGCCTGCTCGAGCTTTTGCAGCCTCATGCCCCCACCTCCGGCACCCTAGAAGGTTTCGATGCGGATCAATTGCGGCTCGCCGACAATGAAGCCGTCCTCGGCGATCAGGGCAAGCGATTCGCGCACCGCCGCCTCCGGCGTCTGCTGGGTCAGCAGCACCACGGTGCGCGTCGGCCGCTCGTCCTCCTCGGGCGTTTCGACGTGCAGATCGGGCCGCTGGATCACGCTTTCGATGGAGATCGAGCGCTCGGCCATGCGGGTCGCGATGGAGGCCAGCGCGCCGGGCACGTCGCGGGCGTTGAGCCGGATATAATAGCCGCCCTCATGGGCGCGCATCGGTGCCTCGCGATAGGGCAGCAGCTCGGCGCTTGGTATGCCGAGCGGCGGTACGCGGGTGCCGCGGGCGATGTCGAGGATGTCGGACAGCACCGAGGACGCCGTCGGCGGCCCGCCGGCGCCCGGTCCTGCGAGCAGCAATTCGTGCACATGGTCGGTCTCGAGGCTGACGGCGTTCATCACCCCGTCCACCCCGGCGATGGCGCTGCTCTTGGGCACCAGCGTCGGATGAACGCGCTGCTCGATGCCGTCCTCGGAGCGTTCGGCGATGCCGAGCAGCTTGATCTTGTACCCCAGATCGGCCGCGACCCTGATGTCGGCCTGGGTGATGCGCGTGATGCCTTCAACGTGAATGCGGTCTGGCGCGATCTCGTAGCCGAAACTCAGCGTCGCGAGGATCGACAGCTTGTGCGCCGTGTCGAACCCCTCGATGTCGAAGCTCGGATCGGCCTCGGCATAGCCCAGCGCCTGCGCGTCCTTGAGGCATTCGGCGAAACCGATGCCCTCCTCGCCCATGC
>JAEWHZ010000204.1 GCA_023387585.1 Pseudomonadota bacterium | reverse complement strand
TCATGCGGGGTTGGCGATTGTGCCGCGGGGCCGCTTTGGCTATAAGCCGCGCCCAATTGTTACCGATATGTTAACGCCCTCGGGCAGGAGACAGTATATGGCAGTCTGGATGCAGCGCTCGGCGTCCACCCTCGCCCTGGTCGTCATGGCTGGCGCTCTCGCCGCCTGTTCCTCGACCAGCACGCGCAACCTCAACGTCGTTGGCCAGATGCCGCAACAGGCTCAGCCCGTGCAGAATTCCGCCGTGGCCCAGAGCCAGCTGCCGCCGCTGGGCGGCGTGCAGGGCCAGGCCGCCCCGGGTCTTGCCGGCCAGCCCGTCATGGGCGGCGTCCAGGCCCAGTCCGCCGGCCTCACCGGCCAGCCTGTGATGGGCGGCGCCCCGCAGCCGGGCTACGGCATGGCTCCCGCCGCCGGCACGACCACCAATGTCGCCACCAATACCGGCGCCTCGACCGTCAGCCTCGCGCCGATGACCACCGGCGCCGCCTCCGGCCCCGCCGGCGTGTGGAACGTCGTCTCCGGTGCCACCACCTGCCGGCTCAACCTGCCGCTCACCGCCCGCGAAGGCACCACGCGCTACCGCGCCTCGGCGCCGGGCTGCGCCCTGCCCGGCCTTGCCGGCGTCGGCTCGTGGCAGCAGGTCGGCACCCAGGTGCAGCTGTTCGATGAGTCCAGCAACATGGTCGCGGCGCTCTCGCAGACCGGCAGCAGCTATATCGGCACGCTCTCGGGCGGCCAGCCCGTCAGCATGTCGCGCTGACGACCGTCTGAGTGTCGGCCCCGTCTTCCCGTCCGCTTGAGGACGGCCCTATCGGCTCGGCCTATGCCGGGCTGGTCGCGGCCGGCACCATAAGCTTCGACCCCGCCCAGCGCGACGCCACGGCCCTGCTCGACCGCATCGCCGCCGACCTCGCCGCCCCGCGGCGCAACGGGCTGTTCCGCCTCGTGCGCAGCCGCCGTCCCGTGAAGGGCGCCTATATCCACGGCCCGGTTGGGCGCGGCAAGACTATGCTGATGGACCTGTTCTACGAGCGGGTCGCCATCGCCGAGAAGCGCCGCATCCATTTTCATGAGTTCATGGACGAGATGCATGCCGGCATCTCCGCCTTCCGCAAGTCGGCGCGCACCGCCGATGCCGACCCGGTCGCCGCCGTGGCCGCCCCGATCGCCAGGTCGCTCAGGCTGCTTTGCCTCGACGAGTTCCACGTCACCGACATCACCAACGCCATGTTGCTGCAGCGCCTGTTCGAAAAGCTGTTCGCTTCGGGGGTGGTGCTGGTCGCGACCTCCAACGTCACGCCGCGAAAGCTTTACGAAAACGGGCTGAACCGTCAGCTCTTCATCCCCTTCATCGACCTGCTCGAGCATCACGTCACGGTCTTCGCGCTCGATGCGCGTCATGACTACCGGCGCGAGAAGTTCGCCGGCCAGTCCGTCTATGCCTATGGGCCGGATGCGACAGCGAAGATGGACGCATTGTGGCTGCGGCTCACCGGCGGAAAGCCCGGCGAGCCGACCAGCATCGAGAGCATCGGCCGCCAGATTCCCGTCCCCCGGGCCGCCATGGGCGTCGCCCGCTTCGATTTCGCCGATCTGTGCGAGGCCCCGCTGGGCAGCCGCGACTTCGTGCGCATCGCCCACGCCTTCGATGCCATCGTGCTCGACGGCGTGCCACAATTCACCCGGCTGCGCTCGGACGCCGCCAAGCGCTTCATCCTGCTCGTCGACAGTCTTTACGATCGCGGCGTCAAGCTGGCGGCGAGCTTTGCCGTGCCGCTGACCGAGCTCGGCGCCGACGATCGCACCGCCTTCGAGTTCGAGCGCACAGTGTCGCGGCTGATCGAAATGCAGTCCGACGCCTATCTGGCGCAGGGCCTGCGCGACGCCGCCCCGGCCGCCTGACACGAGTAAACCCTAAGAAAAGTTGCAGACTTTTCCGGTAAGGCCTCGCGACAACTCTTGCCGGCAAGCCCCCTTCGAATTCGGGCAAGAGGGGTCGGCCGCTTTAGACGAACGGGTCACTTGCACCCCTTCGGGGGTGGGGTTAAGACGGGCGCCAATCAACGCTCCCGGAGGAACTGGCGCAGATGGCTCGTAGCAGGATCGCACTCATCGGCTCGGGTCAGATCGGGGGCACGCTGGCCCATCTGGCCGCGCTCAAGGATCTTGGCGACGTGATCCTGTTCGACATCCAGGACGGCGTGCCGCAGGGCAAGGCGCTGGATATCGCCCAGTCCGCCCCGGTCGACGGCTTCGACGGCAAGCTTTCCGGCACCTCGGAATATAAGGACATCGCCGGCGCCGACGTGGTGATCGTCACCGCCGGCGTGCCGCGCAAGCCCGGCATGAGCCGCGACGACCTGCTCGAGATCAATCTGAAGGTGATGAAGCAGGTCGGCGCCGGCATCGCCAAATACGCGCCTGACGCATTCGTGATCTGCATCACCAACCCGCTGGACGCCATGGTCTGGGCTTTGCAGAAATTCTCCGGCCTGCCGGCCAACAAGGTCATCGGCATGGCGGGCGTGCTCGATTCCTCGCGCTTCTCGCGCTTCATCGCCGACGAGCTCGGCGTGTCGGTCGAGGACGTCAACGCGTTCGTGCTCGGCGGGCATGGCGACACCATGGTGCCGCTGGCGCGTTATTCGACCGTCGCCGGCATCCCGCTCACCGACATCGTCAAGATGGGCTGGCTGGGCAAGGACAGGCTCGACGCCATCGTCCAGCGCACCCGCGACGGCGGCGCCGAGATCGTCGGCCTGCTCAAGACCGGCTCGGCCTTTTACGCCCCGGCCGCCTCCGCCATCGCCATGGCCGAGAGCTATCTGCGCGACAAGAAGCGCGTGCTGCCCTGCGCCGCCTTCCTCGATGGCGAATACGGCGTCAAGGGCACCTATGTCGGCGTGCCGGTGATCATCGGCGCCGGGGGTGCCGAGAAGGTCATCGAGATTTCGCTGAATTCCTCCGAGCAGAAGGCCTTCGACAAGTCGGTCGGCGCCGTCGCCGGCCTGATCGAAGCGTGCAAGAAGATCGCCCCCGAGCTGGCCTGATCCGACAGGATCGGCTACCCAAAAGGCGCCACCCACCCGAGGGATCGAGATGAACATCCACGAACACCAGGCCAAGGCCCTGCTCAAGTCCTACGGGGCCCCGGTCGCCGACGGCGTCGCCATTTTCTCGGCCGATGAGGTCGAGAGCGCCGCCCGCGCGCTGCCCGGCCCCCTCTATGTGGTCAAGTCGCAGATTCATGCCGGCGGGCGCGGCAAGGGCAAGTTCACCGAGCTAGGCCCCGACGCCAAGGGCGGCGTGCGGCTCGCCAAGTCGGTCGACGAAGTGGTGACCAACGTCCGCGAGATGCTGGGCAACACGCTGGTGACCAAGCAGACCGGCCCGGCCGGCAAGCAGGTCAACCGGCTCTATATCGAGGACGGCGCCGACATCGCGCGCGAGCTCTATTGCTCGCTGCTGGTCGATCGCAGCTCCGGCCGCGTCGCCTTCGTCGTCTCGACCGAGGGTGGCATGGATATCGAGGCCGTGGCCGAAGCGACCCCGGAAAAGATCGTCACCGTCGCCATCGACCCGCTGGCCGGCATTTCCGATGCCGATGTCGCCGCCATCAACGCAGCGCTCGCGCTGGACGGCGCCGCGGCCGAGGATGGCAAGACGCTGTTCCCGATCCTCTACAAGGCCTTCACCGAGACGGATATGAGCCTGCTCGAGGTCAATCCGCTGATCGTGATGCAGGACGGGCACCTGCGCGTGCTCGACGCGAAAGTGTCCTTCGACAACAACGCCGCCTTCCGCCATCCCGAGCTCGCGGAGCTGCGCGATCTGAGCGAAGAGGACGACAAGGAGATCGAGGCGTCGAAATACGACCTCGCCTATGTCGCGCTCGACGGCACGATCGGCTGCATGGTCAACGGTGCGGGCCTTGCCATGGCGACCATGGACATCATCAAGCTCTATGGCGCCGAGCCCGCCAACTTCCTCGACGTCGGGGGCGGCGCCTCGAAGGAAAAGGTCACCGCGGCCTTCAAGATCATTACCGCCGACCCGAGCGTGAGGGGTATCCTGGTCAACATCTTCGGCGGCATCATGCGCTGCGACGTGATCGCAGAGGGCGTCATCGCCGCCGTCAAGGAAGTCGGCCTCAAGGTGCCGCTGGTCGTCCGCCTCGAAGGCACCCGCGTCAAGGAAGGCAAGGAAATCCTCGACAATTCCGGCCTCGACGTCATCTCCGCCGACGACCTCGACGACGCCGCCCAGAAGATCGTCAAGGCCGTCGGGGCGTGAGGCCCATCCGCACATCGCTGACCGCGCTGGCGCTCCTCGCCGCTGCGCCGGCCCTGGCGCAGGGCAAGATCAAACCGGCCGCGTCGGACGGGCATCTGGCCGCGCTCGAGACCTGCGAACGCTTTGCGCACGACGAGGCCGGCGCGCTCGATGCCGCCATCGCCGAGGGCTGGGACGCCTATGAGGTGGACAGCGAGAGCCCCTTCGTCGTCGAGTACGGCGCCAGCCGCGACCTCGAGGGCATCGGTCACGCCGACATCTTCGTGCTCATCGAAACCTATCCCGAGCTTACCTTCGGCTATTGCCGGCTCGACCTGTCCCACCCCGAAGGCGCAGGCCAGGCGGCCATCGAAGAGATCGCCGAGCTCGAGCGCTATGCTGGCGAGACCCTGACCGATGCCGGCGGCACCTATGCCAGCCTGTCCGGCACCGGCGATACGCAAAGCCTGCTGCTGACCCACTGGACCGAAGGCGACTTCGTCATCCAGCTCACCACCATCACGCCGCTGGCATCCAACTGACGCCCGAAACCGAGAAGAGACGCATGTCGATACTTGTCAACAAGGACACCAAGGTTCTCGTACAGGGCCTCACCGGCAAGACCGGCACGTTCCACACCGAGCAGGCGCTGGCCTATTACGGCACGCAGATGGTCGGCGGGGTGAACCCGAAAAAGGCCGGTGAGACCTGGACTTCGGGGCTCGACGGCTCCGCCACCCTGCCCGTCTTTGCCTCCGTGGCCGAGGGCCGCGAGAAGACCGGCGCCAACGCTTCGGTGATCTACGTGCCGCCCGCCGGCGCCGCCGGCGCCATCGAGGAGGCGATCGAGGCCGAAATCCCGCTCATCGTGTGCATCACCGAAGGCGTGCCCGTGCTCGACATGGTGCGGGTCAGGGCCAAGCTGGAAAAGTCGAGTTCGCGGCTCATCGGGCCCAACTGCCCGGGCGTCCTGACCCCCGAGGAATGCAAGATCGGCATCATGCCCGGCTCGATCTTCTCCAAGGGTTCCGTGGGCATTGTTTCGCGCTCCGGAACGCTTACCTATGAGGCGGTGTTCCAGACCACCGGCGAGGGCCTCGGCCAGACCACCGCCGTCGGTATCGGCGGCGACCCGGTCAAGGGCACCGAGTTCATCGATGTGCT
>JAEWHZ010000114.1 GCA_023387585.1 Pseudomonadota bacterium | reverse complement strand
CGCCTCCAGCTCGTCGCCGGTGTTGAACACGGTCACGATGCGGTCGAGCTCGGAGGCCTGGGCCTCGGTCTGCTCGATGGCGGCGTTCGTCTCCTCGACCAGCGCGGCGTTGTGCTGGGTCATCTCGTCCATCTGGCGCACGGCGACGTTCACCTCCTCGATGGCGGAGGCCTGCTCGCGGCTGTCATGGGCGATGCTCTCCATCAGCGCGGTGTTCTGGCGGATGGCCTCGAGCATGGCCGTGAGCCGGTCGGCGGCGCTGGAGACGAGCCGGGAGCCCGAGCCGACCTCGTTGGCCGACTGCTCGATCAGCGCCTTGACTTCCGAAGACGCCTCGGCGGCGGACTGGGCGAGCCGGCGAACTTCGACGGCCACCACGGCAAAGCCCTTGCCCGCCTCGCCGGCGCGCGCCGCCTCGACCGAGGCGTTGAGGGCGAGCAGATTGGTCTGGAAGGCGATGTCGTCGATCATGCCGATGATGTTGGATATCTTCGCCGAGGAGGCGGTGATGCGCTCCATGGCCGAATTGGCCTCGGCCATCACCTTGCCGCCTTCCTCGGCGGCGTGGGTGACCTCGCCGGCATTGGTCGAGGCGTTGCGGGCACGCTCGGCATTGGCCAGTACGGTCGCGGCCAGCTGCTCCATGGCGGCCGAGGTTTCCTCGATGGTCGCGGCCTGCCTGGTGGTGCGTTCGGACAGATCGTTGGCGCCGGCCAGGATCTCGCCGGTGGCCGACTTCACGGCGCGCGAGGTGGAGCGCAGGCGCCCGACGACGTCGGTCAGCGTGTCGGCGACGCGGTTGATGTCGGTCTTCAGCGCATGGAAGGCGCCGTGATACTCGCCCTGCATGCGCGAGCGCAGATCGGTGCGCGCCAGCGCCGAGAGCACCGAGCCGGCCTCGTTGAGCCCGGTTTCGACGCTCGACAGCAGGCCGTTGAAATTGCCGGCGATGCGCGAGATGTCGGCATCGGCGAACTGGCCGGCGATGCGGCGCGAGAAATCGCCCTCGAGCGAGGCGGCGATGACGGTGTCGAATTCCTGCTGGAAGGATTCCATCGTCCGGGCACGGCTCGCGGTCTGCTCGGCGCGGGAGCGTTCCTCCTCGGTCATGGCCGCGACCTTGCGGCCATTGTCCTTGAAGACCTGCAGGGTGCCGGCCATGGTGCCGATCTCGTCGGTGCGGCCGGTATAGGGCACCTCGACCTCGAGATCGCCCTCGGCGAGCCGGGACATGGCGGCGGTGACCGCGGTGATCGGGCGGCTGATCTGCGAGCGCGCGATATACCAGGCGACGAGCGAGCCGATGCCTAGCCCGAGCAGCAGGGCGGTGCC
Organism: Pseudomonadota bacterium; assembly: GCA_023387585.1. GTDB lineage: Bacteria > Pseudomonadota > Alphaproteobacteria > Rhizobiales > Devosiaceae > Devosia. The sequence goes on along the minus strand of JAEWHZ010000114.1, from coordinate 7,363 downwards.
GATCTGGATCAGCATGCGCTGCTGGAACTGTGCGGTATCGGTGACGAGGGCCTGCATGCTCGCCTGGTCGGCCTCGACCACTAGGTCGATCTCCTCCTGGAAGGCGCGGCGGTTGGCGCGGTTCTCCTCGTTATTGCCCTGCTGGTTGGCGAGGGCGGGGTCGACATTGCGGCCGAGCCGGGCCGTTTCGGTGCGGAACCGGCGGAACTCGGCGGCGCGCGAGACGACGGCATCGAAGGCCGGGCGCTCGTCGGCGCTGACCAGCGGGTCCCATTCGGCGAGCACGGCGTCGATGCGGTCGAGGCCGGCCATGATGCCATCGGCGAACTGGGCCGCCTGCCCGGTGGTGTCGGAGGCGTAGATGCCGCGCGAATCCATCACCACGGCGGTGACGTGGCGATTGAGCTGCTCGCCCAGATGCACCTTGTGCGCCTCCACCTGCACCTCGCCCATGCGGGCATGATATTCGGTTGCGACATAGGCCGACATGGCCCCGATCGCCAAAGTGACGACACCCATCACGGCGACGATGGCGTAGATCTTCACGCTGATTTTCATGAGTTTTCCCAAGCCCGCGACACTTTCTGTGTCCGGAACGCAGACTACGGGGATGTGCTTAATGCGATGTAAAAGGCTCTGCACCAGATGGTGCAGAGCCCGAAAAATCCATGATGCGGACCTCTATCCGCCGGAAGGAGCGGTGATTTCAGCTCAAGGCGCCGATCACGGCCTCGATGCGCTTCTTCATCGTCGAGGCGTCGAAAGGCTTGATGATGTAGTTGTTGACGCCGAAGGAGATGGCTTCCTTGACCTGCTCCTTGTCCGAGCGGCCCGTCGCCATGATGAACGGCATGTTCTGCGTACGCGGATGCTTGCGGATGACCTTGAGCAGCGTCAACCCGTCGATGTCGTCCATGTTCCAGTCGGAGATGATCAGATCGACATTGGACTTTTCGAGCTTGCCGAGCGCATCGCGCCCGCTCTTGGCCTCGATGATGTCCTTGAAGCCGAGCTGGGTCAGGATGTACTTGCAGATTCCGCGCATCGACTGCTGATCGTCGACCACCAGAACGCTCAGGGCATTGGCTTTGGGCATGGATGCAGGTCCTTTACGCCGGGCCGCAGAAAGCCCGCGCATCTGTTCTGTTGCCAGACTGGTAGCGATTGCGGGTTACGAAGTCCTCAATCGCGGCATCGCGATTGTTGCGGCTGCGTTTACGCCGCCTTGCGCAAGCGCCCGAGCGCGGCGACGATGCGGGCGGCCACCGCCTCGATCGGCGCCTGCTCGACGACCGCGCCTTCCTCGAAAGCGACCCGGGGCATGCCGTAGACCAGCGCCGAGGCGGCGCTCTGGCCGATGGTGTGGGCGCCGGACTCGCGCATCCGGAGCAGCCCGGCGGCGCCGTCGCGGCCCATGCCGGTGAGGACGGCGCCGACGGCCAGCGGCCCGACCTGCCGGGCGACGGAGGCGAACAGCGCGTCGACGCTGGGCCGGTGTCCCGAGACCGGATCGTCCTGGCCGACGCGGCCGCGCAATTGCGTGCCGGCGCTCTCGACGCGCAGGTGGAAATCGCCGGGCGCGACATAGGCGTGGCCGCGCTCGAGCACGATGCGGTCGGTGGCCTCGACGACGCGGAGCGGCGTCACCTCATCGAGCCGGGCGGCGAAGCGGGCGGTGAAGCCGGCCGGCATGTGCTGGGCGATGACGATGGGCGGGCAGTCTGCGGGCATGGCTTCGAGCACGCATCTTATGGCCTCGACGCCGCCGGTCGAGGCGCCGATGGCGATCAGCGCACCCTCGGGGGCGGCGGCGGTGCGTAGCGGCACCAGCTGCGCCTCGATGCGCAGGGCACGGGCCCGGATGTCGGTACGGGCGGCGGCGCGGATCTTTTCACGCAGCCCGGCGCCGAAGCTTTCCAGCCCGCCGGCGAGATCGGCGCCCGGCTTGGCGACGAAGTCGACGGCGCCGAGTTCGAGCGCCAAGAGGGTCTCGCTGGCGCCCCTGGTGGTGAGCGTCGAGACCATCACCACCGGGGTGGGGCGCAGGCGCATCAGCCGTTCGAGGAAGGCGAGCCCGTTCATGTTGGGCATCTCGATGTCGAGGGTGACGACATCGGGGTCGAGAGTCTTGATCTTCTCGCGCGCCTCGAGCGGGTCCTCGGCGGTGCCGACCACGGCGATGTCGCCGTCGCGGACCAGCGTGCGGCTCAGCAGCTCGCGGATCAGGGCGGAATCGTCGACGACGAGGACGCGGATCATGCCGCTTTCCTCGTGCGCTCGGCACTGCGCTGATAGATGGTCTTGCCGACCAGACGGAAGCCGTCAACGCCGGCGCCGAGATTCTCGGAATGGCCGATATAAAGGAAGGCTTCGGGGGCCAGCATGCCGGCGAAGCGCGAGAACAGGCGGGTCTGGGTGGGCTTGTCGAAATAGATGGCGACGTTGCGGCAGAAGATGACGTCGAACGGGCCCTTCATCGGCCAGTCGGCCATTAGGTTGAGGGCGCGGAAGGCGACGGTTTCGCGGGCGGCGGCGGGGATGCGGAAGCCGCCGTCGCGGCCGGGCTCGAACAGGCGGCGGCGCGCGGAGTCGAGCCCGGCCAGCTCCTGCTCGGGATAGGTGCCCTCGGCGGCGCGGGCGATGACATTGGTGTCGATATCGGTGGCGAGGATGCGGAAATCCCAGCGCCGGAGCTCGGGATAGGCGGCGAGCAGGTCGAGCGCTGCGGTGTAGGGCTCCTGGCCGGTTGAGCAGCCGGCCGACCAGATGCGCAGCCGCGTGCCGCGCGGACGGGCGGCGATCAGCCGGCCGACATGCTCGCGCAGATGGGTGAAATGGTGCTCTTCACGATAGAAGCGCGTGAGGTTGGTGGTCAGCGCATTGACGAAATCCTGCGTGTCCCCGGGGTCGGCAGCGGTTTCGAGATAGTCGAGATAGGCATCGAAGCCCGGCAGGCCGAGGGCGCGCACGAGCTTTGAAAGGCGCGAGACGACGAGGGTGCGCTTGGCGTCGGACAGGGCGATGCCGGCTTCGTCGTGCACCCGCCGCTTGACGCGGGCGAATTCGCGCTCGCTGAGCGCCAGATCGGCATTGTCCATGTTCGGCCCCCACGCCTTGCGGATATTGGCGGAATCCGCGTTGATTTTGGGTAAATCTTAGAAAAGCTCGATGTCGTCGACGGGCACGGGAACCGGGCGGCGGCGGGCGATGGCGATCTCGGCGCGGGCGATGTCGGCGCCGTCCGCGCCGTCGAGGCGCCGGACGAAGGCGCGGCCGGAATGGGGCTTGAACAGCACGCGGCGCGCGAAGGCGCCGCCAAGGTCCTCGCCGGTGACCAGATAGCCTTCGTTGACAAGGAAATCGCGCACGAACTCGATGTTCTTGGCACCGATGTCGTCGAGGGCGGCATTGATGCGTCCGCCTCCGAACACCTTGATTTCCAAGTTGGATTTGCGCCCGGTGCCGGCGCCGAGCACCTGGTTGATCAGCTGTTCCATGGCGAAGGCGCCATAGCGCGCCGAGGCGCCGTAGCGGTCGCGCGCGGAGCCGGACTGCTCGGCGAGCAGGAAATGGTTCATGCCGCCGACCTTGGCGATGCGGTCGCGCACGCAGGCGGAAACGCACGAGCCGAGCACGGTCGACAGCACCGCTCCCGGGTCGGCCGAGACGCGGCAGTCGCCCTGATGCACGGTGGTGAAATCGCCGCGGTCGAATTCGGCGGGCAGCGAGCGCAGGGTGCTCATCGCGCGGTCCCGATCCCTTCTGGAATGCTCGCGCAGACTAGGCCGGCGAAGGTTAGGGAAGCGCTAACCGCCCTAGAAAACCCCGGTTTTGCAACGGGTTCGGCGCTTGCGCTCCATTAAGGTTTGCGCGCTAGGGTGACCTCCGGATTCGATACCGGATGCGCCTTCATGACCATGCACAAGCTGGCCCGCGAACTGGATGAGACGGCACGGCAGACCGCCGCGATGATCGAGGGGATCAGCGCGGCGATCGGGCTGCTGGCCGATCCGGAAATTCCGGGCGAAGAGGCCAGGATAAGGGCGGTTTCGATGATCGTGACGGCGCTTCAGGGGCAGGATCGGATCGAGCAGCGCTGCGTGGGCCTCGCGACGGCGATACGCCGGATCGCCGAACTGCCGGCCTCGGCGCCGCGCGAGGCCTATGAGGACATCTGGTCGAGCCTGACGCTGGACGAATTGCGGATTCCGGAACTTTCGGGAGTCGCAGCGCGTGTTCCGCATGGCGAGCCGGAATTGTTCTGAAATTTCGGCTTCGGGGCGAATCCTGAACGGGTTCTGAACAGTTCCTGAAAATCGAAAAGGGCGGATCCATTGCCCTTTTCGCCCTGTTCATGTCGATGAACGTCAGCCGTCGAGCTTTGCGCCGGAAATAACCGAGGCGAGGTCGATCAGCCCGACCATGCGGCTGTCATGGGTGACGATGCCGTTGAGCAGTTCGGCGTCGATGGCGTTGCCCTCGGGCACGGCATGGATGTCGTCGCGGCTGACGGTGAGGATGTCCGAGACCGCATCGACCAGCACGCCGACCCATTTGTCGCCGACGCTCATGACCACGACGACATGGTTCTTGGTGACGCTGGTCTGGCCATCGCCGAAGCGGGCGCGCAGATCGAAGATCGGCACGATGGTGCCGCGCAGATTGATGACGCCGCGCACATATTCGCGGGTGTTGGGCAAAGGGGTCGCCCCGTTCCAGGCGCGGATCTCGCGCACGGTGGTGATCTCGACGCCATAGGTCTGCTCGCCGATCGAGAAGGCGATCAGCTGGATGGTGTTCTGGCTGACAATCCCGGTCTTGTCGCTGATGTCGTCACGAAGCCCAAGCGCTTCCATTCTCTCGCCTTTCCGCCGTCCTTCCTGGACGGCCGCTACGTTTTGCTCTTCTTGATTTGTCGCGTTTCCGATCCCCGGATCGAGTCCGAGGAGCAAAACCGGTATCCACTTTTGCTGGAAACGCTCCGTTTATTCACGCCGCCGCCTTGTGATGGAGGGCGGGTTTCAATCCCTGCACGTCGACGATCAGCGCCACGGTGCCGTCGCCCAGAATGGTGCCGCCGGCGATGCCGTCAACCTGCTCGAAATTCTCCTCGAGCGATTTGATGACCACCTGCTGCTGGCCGATGATGTCGTCGACCACCAGCGCCAGCTTGCTGTCGCCCTCGGATTCGCACAGCACGACGAAGCGGTTCTCGTCGGCGATTTCGGTCGGCATCTCGAAGCGCTGGGCGAGGTCGATCACCTGGATATATTCGCCGCGCACCTGCATGACGCGGCCGCCCGAGGGTACGCGCTCGAAGGGCGCGCGGCTGCACTGGATGGTCTCGACGATCGAGGAGAGCGGGATGACATAGGCGGAGCTGGCGAGCTTGACGAGCATGACGTCGAGCACGGCGAGGGTGAGCGGCAGCTTGAGCGTCATGCGCGTGCCGCGGCCGGGCCAGGAGCGCACATGCACCGAGCCGCCGATCTTCCTGATATTGGACAGCACCACGTCCATGCCGACGCCGCGGCCGGAAATGTCGGAGACCGCATCGGCGGTGGAGAAGCCGGGGGCGAAGATGAGCTGGTCGATCTGCTCGTCGGTCAATTGCGCCTCGGCGGAGACGACGCCTTTGCTCCGTGCGAGATCGAGCACCCTGTCGCGGTCGATGCCGGCGCCGTCATCCTCGACGACGATCAGGATATTGCCGCCCGCCTGCTCGGCCGAAAGCCGGATGGTGCCGGAATCGGGCTTACCGGAGGCGGCGCGGGTTTCCGGCGCCTCGATGCCGTGATCGGCGGAATTGCGGATCATATGGGTGAGCGGATCGGAAAGCTGCTCGATGATCGTCTTGTCGATCTCGGTATGCTCGCCGATGGTCTCGAGACGGATTTTCTTGCCGGTTTTCGTAGCCAGCTCGCGCACCAGGCGCGGCATGCGCGAGAACACCGACTTGACCGGCTGGGCGCGGATGGCCATGACCGAATCCTGGAGGCCCCGCGTCGTCTGGGCCAGCACTTCGAGCCCGCGCACCAGCTCGACATAGCGGGCGCGCAGGGTCTCGTCCATCTGCTGGGTGAGCATGGACTGGGTGATGACCAGCTCGCCGACCATGTTGACGACGCGGTCGACCTTGTCGAGGTCGACGCGGATCGACTGCATGGCGGCGCGCTGGCCGGTGTCCTCGCTCGAAGGGGCCGGCGGCTGCGGGGGCGCGGCGGGCGTGATTTTTGCGACTGGGGGTACTGCGGGCGCCGGGGGCGGCGTGGGCTGCACCGTGTCGAGCAGGTCGGCGAGGCTGAGGGCGGGCGTTTCCTCAAAACTGTCGGTTTCGAACCGGTCGCCCGCCGGGGCGGGGCCGGCATCGACGGGCGGCGCTTTGGAATCCGGGGCTTCGGAGAGGGCGACGATGGCGATGTCGCAATCGCCCTCGACGAATTCGAACACCTCGCGGATCTGCGCTTCGGCGATGCCGGGCGCCTCGAGGCCGATCTCCCAGCTGCAATAGACGGTGAAGGGGTCGAAATCGGCGAGCGGCGGGATGTCTTCGAGAACGGCGCGCACGCTGGCGGTGCCGAGGCTTTCCAGCTCGCGCAGCAGCAGCAGGGGATCGTTGGCGCGCGCATAAAGGGCGCGATGCGGGGTGAAGCGGATTTCCCAATGCCCGGAGCCGGGATCGAGCGGGGGTTCGGCAAAGCCGTCATCCTCGGGCAGGTCGAGATCGACGCGCACCGGGGTGAAGTCGATGTCGAAATCCTCGAGCGGATCGCCCTCGTCCTCTCCCTCGCCGTCGGGCGCGGTGCCGCGCGACAGGGCGTCGAAGCGCAGCTTTTCGGCGGCGCCGTAATCGGGGCCCAGGGTCTCGCCGCCGCGCGCCGCCGCGACATGGTCGGCGACGATGTCGTTGGCGCGGATGCACAGCGCCACGGTGTCGTCGCTCATCTCGACGCGGCCGTCGCGCACATAATCGAGCAGGGTCTCGTAGGCATGGGCGAACCCGACCAGGCCGGCAAAGCCGAAGGCGCCGGCGCCGCCCTTGATCGAATGGATGGCGCGGAACACGGCGTTGAGCCGGTCGGCATGGCGCTCGCCAGCCTCGATGGCCGCGAACTGCTCCTCGAGCTCGTTCAACAGCTCGGAGCACTCGTCGAAATAGGTGGCCTTGAAGTCTTCGAGTTCACTCATGGCAATCAGTGAACGACGCGGTGGATGACGTTGATGAGCTTTTCCGGGTCGAACGGCTTGACGATCCAGCCGGTGCCGCCGGCGGCCTTGCCCTGGTCGCGCTTGTCCTGGCTGGTCTCGGTGGTGAGGATCAGGATGGGCAGGGCGGCGTGCCGGCCCGAGGCGCGCACGCTGC
>JAEWHZ010000113.1 GCA_023387585.1 Pseudomonadota bacterium | reverse complement strand
ATTCGATCAGCGGCATGTCGAGCCCGAGCTGATCGAGGAATTTGTGGACGGACTTCAGGTCCTTGTTCACCTGCCTTGCATAGGAGCGCGGCGGGTCGAAATCGTCGTCCATCATCTGCGTATAGATGCGCTGCAAAATGGCGCTGTCGGCCAGCCCGCCCTTGAGGCAGACGGGCAGGAGCTTGGGGTCGATCCCCGCCGCCCTGGCCGTTGCCAGCAGCTCGGCCATAAGGATGTAGTTCACCCCGACAATGGCCTGGTTGATGATCTTCATCTTCTGGCCGGCACCAAGCGCGCCGATATGGGTGACATTGGCGCCGATATCGCGCAGCAGCGTCTCGTTGGCGGCGAACACGGCGGCGTCGCCGCCGACCATCAGCGACAGCTTGCCTTCGCCCGCCGGCTGCGGCCCGCCAGACATCGGCGCATCGAGCCAGTCGGCTCCGGTCTCGGCCTTGAGGCGCGGCGCCAGTTCGAGCGTCGCTCGGGGCGAACTGGTCGACAGATCGACCAGCAGCCTGGCGCCCGGCTTGCCGCGGACAAAGCCCTTGTCGCCGAAGATGACGCTTTCCAGCGCGTCGTCGCCGAGGACGCAGGTGAGCACGATGTCGGAATTCGACCACAGCTCGGCCGGGCTGTCGGCCCAGGCGACGCCGCCCTCGCGCACCGCCTCATAGCGCTCGGGTTCGAGGTTCCAGGCCGTCACCGGATAGCCGCGCCGGGCCAGGTTGAGCGCGATCGGCGCCCCCATGATGCCGAGCCCGACCAGCCCCAGACGCGGTTTGTCGTTCATGCGCGGTCCTCCAGGTCGATGCGGTAGATGCGGCGCGCATTGTCGACGAACAGCGCCGCCTTGTCTTCATCGCTGAAGCCGGAGACGATCTCGGCAAAGCCGTCATAGATGGTGGCGAAATCGGCGACGAGGCTGTCGACGGGGAAGTTCGAGGCGAACATGCACCGCCCGACCCCGAAAATGTCGATAGCATCGCGCACCACAGGCCCGTTATCCGCCACCGTCCACGGCCGGCCGGCCTGACCGAGCCCGGAAATCTTCAGCGCCGCATTGGAATTGGCGGCGAAAAGCTTCAGCGCCGCGCGCCAGCCGGCCAGCCCTTCCGGCGAACGGTCCGACGGCAGGCCGGTATGGTTGAGGATGATCTGCGTTTGCGGAAAGGCCTGCGCCAGATCGGCCGCCTCGCGCAGATGCCACCACGGCGTCTGCAGATCGAAGGACAGACCGTTTGGCGCAAGCTGCGCATAGCCGCGCCGCCAGGCCGGATCTTCCATGGAACCGGGGGCGCCGGGCTCGACCTTGTCGGGCGACGGGACGGCGCGCGGCTTGTGGCGGATGCCGCGCACGAACGAAGTCCGTCCATGCGCGGCGAGGATGTCCGGAGCATCGGCCCGGTCGAGCCAGGCCTGCGCCACCATGACGCTGGGCAGGCCCGCAGCCGCGCGCAGCCTCGCCACCCAGGCCACCTCGCCGAGCGGATCCTCGGGGTCCCATTCCGTCTCGACGAAGACCGAGCCGACCAGCTCGTATTTCTCGGCGTCGGCACGATAGTTCTCGGGCAGGTAGTTGCGCTTCAGCGCGTCGTAATTGCCGTAGCGGAAGGGGACGGGCTTGTCGGCGAGCCAGGGCAGATAGTTCGTCGACAGGTCCCAGAAATGGTGATGAGCGTCGAGAATGCGCACGGGCCGGGCTCCGCTCAGGCCGCTTCGAGCTCGGCGTAGTAGCGCTCCATGGCCGCCACGTCGACGGTCTCATCATGCGGCATGCCGAGCTTGTCGTAGCGGTTGGCGCGCGCCTTCATGTCGGCGGCCAGCACGGATTTGGCGTGCAGCGCCACCTCGCGCGCGATCTCGATCGGCACCACCACGACGCCGTCATCGTCGCAACCGACGATGTCGCCCGGGCGGACCTGCGCCCCGCCGATGCCGATGGTGGTGTTGAGCTCGACCACCTCGATGCGACCCGGAATGATGGTGCGGCCACGCTCGCGGCACACCATCGGCGTCTTCTGCATGGCGACTTCCCCGGTGTCGCGGCAATAGCCGTTGGTGATGATGCCGACCGCTCCGGCGGCCTGATGGCCCAGCACGTTCTCGGAACCGTAAAAGCCGACCTCGCCGGCGCTGCCGGTGTCGGTCACCACCACCGAGCCGGGCTGGATCAGATCGTTGAGACCGCGCCCGTTATGGCCGTATTTGTCGAACCAGATGCCATGGGCCCGCACGATCTCGTCGGTGGTGTCGAGCTTCCACATCGGCTTGTTGGACGGCACGCAGCGCTGCGTGACGGCCGGGCCCCAGAACTTCATGCCCAGCCAGAGCGGGCGGATTTCCTGCGAGACCAGCCCGATGTTGAAATAGCCGATGCCGTCCATGGCATCGACCACGTCGACCACGCGCAGCGGCTCGAAATATTTACGAATGTGATAGGGATCGACCGGATTGCCCTTGGAATCCGTGTGGGTGAGCGCCGCCATGATCTAGAATCCTCCCGCGGGGTTGGGCCGGCGCGACAATGCCTCGCCCGGCTGATTGCCCGCATTCTTGTATGCAAGTTTTAGGGTGTCAATCGCGAATCCGTGCCGCATGCAGATTTTCCTGCGCGGCTTTACATCGCTCGACGCATCGGAAGGAGGGGCGGCCCGGCTCAGCCTTTCGGCGCGACCTTGCTGGTCAGATAGGGCAGGCTGTTCTCGAAATGCGTGCGCGTCAGCGGCGCCAGCAGCGCCCCGTCGCGCGCGGCGAGCGCGGTGAACATCTTGGTGTGCTCGCCCAGGGCCTGCGTCCAGCGCCCGGTATCGAGATTGGCCAGCGCCCGCGCCCGCTCGACGCGCGGCACCAGTTGCTGCCACAGCGAATGCAGCACCGGATTGGCGGCGATCTCGATCGTGCGCTGGTGGATCAGCTGGTTGATCCGCATATAGGCGGCGCGCTCGCGATGGGCGTGATAATCGACCATTTCCGCCAGGAGACGGCCGATTTCGGCGATTTCCGCATCGGTTATGCGCTGACAGGCGAGCTCGGCGGCCAGCCCTTCTATGGTGCCGAACACGGTGAACAGATCGACCAGGTCGGGCGCATGGATCTGCGAGACGACGACGCTGCGATTGGGCAAAAGATCGACCAGCCCCTCGGCCGCCAGCGTGCGCAGCGCCTCGCGCACCGGCGTGCGCGACACGCCGAGCTGGTCGCAAAGATGCTGCTCGCGCAGCCGCGCGCCGGGCGGCAGCTCGCCGGTAAGGATCATCGAGCGCAGCGTGGCTGCCGCTTCTGTATGCAGTTGTCCCTTGCGCCGGCTGCCCTGGCCGCCGGTTTCCGCGACGTTTCCTGCACTCTCCACAGTATCGCTCATAAGGTCTCGTATGCAGCTTCGCAAAAAAACACAAGATGGCTGTTGCAGCCCGCGAAATTTCCCTCTATCCCGGTCTTGCATACAAGATTGACCAAGATGCGGACGCAACCCTGCGTCCTGCGGCCGGGAGGACTGTCATGGCGCAACACGAGGCAAAGCGCGAGGGCGCATCCGGGCACGGTTCCGCGCCAACTCCCGCGCCGACCCCCATGCCGCTCGCCGGGCTGCGCGTGCTGGATCTGAGCCAGGTGATGGCCGGCCCGTTCTGCTGCATGCTGCTCGGCGACATGGGCGCGGACGTCATCAAGATCGAGCCGCCCGGCGTCGGCGACCAGACGCGCAAATCCATGGGCTTTCGCATGAAGGGCGAGGACAGCCCCGGTTTTCTCGCCCTCAATCGCAACAAGCGCTCCATCACGCTCAACCTCAAATCCGAAGCCGGCCGGCGCGTGCTGCACAGGCTGGTCGAGACCGCCGACATCCTCGTAGAGAACGGCCGCCCCGGCGTCACCAAGCGGCTCGCGGCCGACTACGATACACTGAGCGCCATCAATCCGCGACTGGTCTATGCCTCCATTTCCGGGTTCGGGCAGACCGGGCCCTGGTCGCAGCGCGCCGGGTTCGATCTGATCGCCCAGGCCATGGCCGGCGTGATCAGCGCGACCGGCCTCGTCGGCGCCGAGCCGATCAAGTCCGGCATACCGGTCGGCGATCTGGGCGCCGGCATGTTCGCCGCCTATTCCATCCTCGCTGCGATCATCGGCCGGCAGACGACGGGGCGCGGGCAGTATATCGACACCTCGCTGCTCGATGCCGCGATCGCCCTTTCGGTCTGGGAGAGCACGGAATACTGGGCCACCGGCACCTCGCCCGGCCCGCTGGGCACCGCCAACCGCATGAGCGCGCCCTATCAGGCCTTCGCCGGCTCCGACGGCCATTTCGTCGTCGGCGCCGCCAACCAGAAGCTGTGGCTGATCCTGTGCGACGTGATCGGCCGGCCGGAGCTGAAAAACGATCCGCGCTACGTCACCAATGTCGAGCGCGTGCAGCGGCGCGGCGAACTGGCCCAGGAGCTGGCGCCCACCTTCGCCACCCGCACCGCGGAGGAATGGGTGGACGCCTTCCTCGCCGCCGGCATTCCGGCCGGCCCGATCAACGATTATGCCAAGGCGCTCGACAACGAGCATGTGCACCACCGCAAGGCGGTGATCGAGATCGAGCACCCGGTGGAAGGACGTTTTCGCGCGCTGGGCTTTCCCGCAAAGCTGTCGGCGACACCGGCCACCGTGCGCCGCCCGCCGCCGCTGCTCGGCCAGCACACCGACGAGTTGCTCGCCGAGCTCGGCCTTGCCGAAAAAATCGATGAACTCAGGACCGACGGAGCCTTCAGCCTATGAGCGCCCCCGAAGCCGGCACGATCCGCCTCGTCCGCGACGGGGGTGTCGCCCGCATCACCTTCGATCGCCCCGCCGCGCGCAACGCCTTCACCTGGCAGATGTATGAAGAGCTCGATGCGATCTGCACAAGACTGTCCGCCGATCCCGAGCTGCGCTGCGTCACCTTCCGCGGCGCCGGCGGCAAGGCTTTCGTTGCCGGCTCCGACATCTCGCAGTTTCTCGAATTCACCGGCGGCGAGGACGGCATCGCCTACGAAGCCAAGATGAACCGCTATTTCGAGCGCCTGCTCGATATCCCGGTGCCGACGGTCGCCATCATCGACGGCTGGGCCGTGGGGGGCGGGCTGAACATCGCCGCCTGCTGCGACATCAGGCTGGCGGCGCGCGGCGCCAGATTCGGCACGCCGATCGCGCGCACCATCGGCAATTGCGTGTCCATGCAGACCTATGCGCGCATTCTCGGCGGGTTCGGGGAGGCGCGCGCCAAGCGCATGCTTTTGCTCGCCGAATTCATCGACGCCGACGAGGCGTTCACCGCCGGCTTCGTGTCGCGCGTGGTCGAGCCCGAAGAGATCGACGCGGCGGCGGCGCAGATCGTCGAAACCATCCTCGCCAACGCGCCGCTGACGCTGAGCGCGAGCAAAGAGGCGCTGCGCCGGGTTTCGCGGCGCGACATCGACCCGGCCGACGATTTGATCTCGCGCGTCTACGGCTCCGAGGATTTCAAGCGTGGCGTCGCGGCCTTCGTTGGCAAGACCAAGCCGGACTGGACCGGCCGCTAGGACCGACAAGAACAATGGGAGAGGACGACATGACGGCGGTGCCGGTCTGGACCAAGCACGAGATCGCGCTCGCGGCGGAACGCGATTATGCCAATGCCTATGTCGAGGTCGATGTCTGGGTCGATCTCGAAGGCCCCGGTTTTTCGAAGCGGGTCTATGGATTCTGGGACGGCGGGCGCGATTTTACCGTCCGCGTGCTGGCCACGGCGCCCGGCGAATGGCGCTGGACCAGCGGCAGCTCCACGGGCGATGCCGGGCTCGACGGCAAGTCGGGCAGCTTCACCGCCCGCGCCGCCAGCCCCGCCGAGATCGACGCCAATCCGAACCTGCGCGGCATGGTGGTCGCGACCGAGGACCAGCGCGGGCTGCAATATGCCGACGGCACGCCCTTCCTGCTGCTCGGCGACACCTGGTGGTCGGTGCCGAGCTTCCGCTTCCCGCTCGGCGACGGCCCCGGCGACGCTGACAATATCGGCCCCGATGCGACGCTCAACGACTATGTCGCCCTGCGCCGCCGCCAGGGTTTCAACTGCATCGGCCTGATCGCCGCCCAGCCGGCCTGGGCCAATGACGGCCATCCGAACAGCCTGCAGATGGAGGACGGCACCTGGGTGCGCGCCGCCTGGCGCCAGCCCGGCACGCAATCGGCCAAGGGCATGCACAACGAGGGCGGCCGCCCCTTCGAGTTTCCCGGCAAAGTGCCCGGCTTCGAGGATGTGTTCCCCGACCTCGACCGGGTGAACCCGAACTATTTCAAGGTGCTCGACGCCAAGATCGACTTCCTCAACGCGCAGGGCATGGTGCCCTTCATCGAGGTGTCGCGCCGCGATGCCGGGCAGGCGTGGAAGAAATTCCACGACTTCGACACCTCCTATGCGCGCTTCGTCAACTATATCTTCGCGCGCTACCAGGCCAACATCACCATCCTCAGCCCGATCCATTACGACTATTTCGAGCAGACGATTCCGGCGCGCGAATACAATGTGCCGATCGAAAAGGCCCTCGCCGATCACGGCCGCCCGCCCTTCGGCACGCTGCTCTCGGCCAATCCCAATCCCTCGACGCTGGTCAATTTCGGCGCCGACAGCTGGGTCGACCTGCACCAGTCGGGCAATGTGCGCGAGCACTACACCTATTGGTACCTGACCGAGATCTTCAACGCCCGGCCAACCAGGCCGGCCATCAATGGCGAGCCCTATTACGCGGGCCTGCACCAGCTCGGCACCCCCTATCCGCTGCGCGTGCCGCCCGACAGCGAGGAAGACCGCTATTATGTCCGCTCGGGGCTCTATGGCAGCTTCCTGAGCGGCGGGTTGGGCGGCTTCATCTACGGCGCCGAGGGCATCTGGCAGTCCGACACCGAGCCGGAATCGCTCTACAAGATGTGGGACAGTTTTCGCTGGCGCTCGGCAGACGAGATCCGGCATCTGAAAACCTTCGCCTTCGCCAGGGGCGAGCTCTATCGCAGCCTCGAGCCGCTGGCCGAACTGGTGATGCCCAACAAATCGGGCCCCGATTTCGGCTATACCGGCTGGAACTATTGCGCCCGCACGCCGGACAAGAACTGGTTCCTCATCTATTTCGAGCACGACGCCCCGCTCGCCGCCAAGCTGCGCGGCGTCGATGTCGGCGCGCGCTACCGCCCGAAATTCTTCGACCCGCGCGACGGCGTGTGGCACGAGGCCGGCGACACGCTCACGGTCGGCAGCAGCGCCGTGCTCACCCTGCCCGAGCGCCCCGACACACGCGACTGGGGCCTGATGCTCGAACGCATCGACTGAAAAACTTCCCGAAACGCTCCTCCCGAGCGAGCGGCGCCGGCATTCCGATGCCGGCGCCGTTTTTCTTTGTTGCGGGCTTTTCCAATGGCTGTTCAAGGAATATTGTAATACCGCGTATTCCAAGGAGGCGAGCCATGGCCAAGCCCGAACTGTCCGATCCCATCACCCTGCGCCTGCCCGTCGAGGTTCTGGCTGCGCTGGAGAAGATCGCCGCCGCCTCGGATCGTACCCGCAGTTGGGTCATGGTACGCGCGCTGAAGCTTTATCTCGCCCAGGAGGGCGCGGAGATTCTTCGCGTGGCAGAAGGGCTGGAACAGTTGGAGCGCGGCGAGTCCGAGGACATGGATGACGTCATCGCCCAGGTCGAACGGATCGTGCGCAACAACGCCGCGTGAGTTTATAAGTAGCTAACAAAGCACACCGCGTGTCACCCCGGGCGCAGGCCCGGGGCCTATCTCCAAGGCGCATCATCTGCACGGTGGATTTCAGGGCTGGCCGCTCGTGATGGGCCCCGGGCCAAGCCCGGGGTGACATCGGAGGGGTGGTGGGCGCGGAGGGCTTTCCACACGTCGTGCCGTCATTCCAAAAAAGAAGGCACCGCGAGCGGTGCCTTCTTCCGGGAGGAGACTGTGGTTTTCGGGCCTATTTGCGGCCCAGGCGCTTCAAAAAGTCCTCGCGCTTCTTCTTGTAGGGATGCGGCGGCATGTCCGGGAACATGGGTTGGGTCGACTCGTCCGGCTCGATGCCGAGCACCTCGAACAGCATGGCGCGGTCGTAGCGGTCGTTCTCGGATTCCTGCTTGGCATAGTGCAGAACGTCGTCGATGACGTCCTGCGGCACGACGATGGCGCCGTCGCCATCGGCAACGATCAGATCGCCGGGACGCACCGTGGCCCCGCCGATCTCGACGGTCGAATTGGGCTCGCCGAACTCAACACGCCCCTGATACATCGGCTGCACCACCCAGCGGTGCCAGGTCGGCATGGCCTTCTGGTAGAGCTGCTCGTCGGTGTCGCGCGCGCCGCCATTGGTCAGCACGCCCTTCACGCCGCGCGCTGCCCAGACCATGGAATCCATCGAACCCACGGCCGGGGTCTTCTGGCCCATGGTGTCGATGACGAGGAAGTCGTCCTCGCCCACCTGCTCGCGGAAATCGCCCATGTTCCACAGCTGGCCGTACCAGTATTCATAGGCCCATTTTGTGTAATCCTCGGGCTTCAGCTCGGGCACGCGCGTCTGGGTGGGGATGTGCTTGTAGGTCTGGGCGAAGCCGGCCGCCTTGGTGCGCCACAGCGGGCGGATTTCCGGGTCCACCGTGCCGACATGGTGCAGGCCGACCCAGTCCATGCCGTCGCGGATATCCGTGACGCGCAGCTTGGCGACGGTTTCGAGTATCTGCTTGCGTTTCGTCTGGTCCAAAATGTCCTCCTCGCTCGGATGGTTTGCAGGTTTCAGGCTTTCGCCACGCGCATCTCGGCTTCGATATCGGCGAGCTTGGCGACGCGGCGGCGGAACTGGGGCTGGGTCGAGAATTCGGCGGCAAGGAAAGTGCGCACCACCTGGCCGATGACCTGCGGCCCGATGATCCAGGCGCCCATGCACAAGACGTTGACATCGTCATGCTCGACACATTGGCGCGCCACATAGGTATCGTGCGCCACCGCCGCGCGGATGCCGTTGACCTTGTTGGCGGCGATGCAGGCCCCCGCGCCGGTGCCGCAGACCATGACCAGCCGCTCGACCTTGCCGGTGCGCACCAGTTCGACCGCCTGGCGGGTCACGTCGGGGAAATCCACCGGCTCCTCCGAGGTGGCGCCGAGCGCGATCACCTCGTCGCAATGGGCGGCGAGGATGTCGTGGACGAACTGCTTCTGGGCGAAACCGGCATGATCCGATGCCAGCGCCAGCGCCTTGCGGCGCGGTATGACGAGTCCCGAGCCGTGCTGCTCCGCCTCTTTCATGTTGCCTCCCCGCGATTGCGATCCTGCCGACCTGTTGCATTGATATTACCGTGGTAATACCACTTAGGCAAGAGGCATGACCACTCGGCTTGACACCGCGCCGGAGCGCCTCCTACAGCCTTCCGGGCCCGGGAGCCGATGGTTCCGGAACGTCGGCATGGCCGGCAGCGGCGCGCTCCGGAACGCGCTTGGGAAAAGGATGACGCTTCATGGATGCATCGCTCAAGCGCGACGCCGACGAGCCGGGACGGCACTACGACAAGGTGTTCGGCTATCTGCGCGACCAGCTCGTCGAGGGCACCCTGCGCGCCGGCGACCGGCTGCTGCCCGAGCGCGAACTCGCCATCCGGCTCGGCGTCAGCCGCCCGGTGGTGCGCGAGGTGCTGCGCGCGCTGGCCGCCATCGGCGTCATCGAGATCCGCCACGGCTATGGCAGCGTGGTGCGCCGGCCCGATTTCGCCGAACTGGGCGAGTTGTTCACCCTCATGCTGGCCCAGCAGGACGATGTGGTCGAGCACGTGCTCGAGGCGCGCATCGCCATCGAGCGCGAGGCCATCAGGCTTGCCTGCCGCCGCTCGACCAGCGCCGACATCGCCGTGCTGCGCGCGCGCCTGAACGACATCGAATCGACGACCCATGACGCGGCGGCGGGCGCCGAGGCCGATTTCGCCTTCCACGCGGCCATGATCGCGGCGGCGCATTCGCCGACGCTCGAAAGCCTGCATGCGGCCATCGCCAATCTGCTGCGCCGCTCGCATTTCGAGCGCCGCGTGCGCATCACCGCCCTGCCCGAGCTCAAGACCTACGCCGCCGAGCACCATCGCCGGCTGCTGGACGCCATCGTCGAGCGTGACGAGACCGCGGCCGACGAGCTGATCATGTCACATTTCACCATCGGCGCCTCGCTGGAGCGGCGCGCCAACTGATCGCCCGCTCTCCCGGCGAACACAGCTGCGGCGAAATTTAGTCGGAACTCCGGCCCCGAAACGGCGTTGCGGCTTCAGTCCATTCGCGCCCGGGGGAGTCCGCCATGGCTGAAGACAGCATTCACAGATCAAATTTCTCGTTCGGTTTCTGGTGGTCTGTGGTGCTGGGGATATTGCTCCTCATCTTCGGCCTGCCGATAGCCGGGCTCGGCGCCTGGCTGATCGCGCTTGGCGGTTCGTGGTATTATCTGCCGGCCGGCATCGGCCTTGTCGTGACGGCGATCTTCCTGTTCCGCCGCGACCGCATGGCCTTCTGGGTCTATCTGGTCGTCTATGCAGCCACCGTGGTCTGGGCGCTGTGGGAGGCCGGCTTCAACGGCTGGGCACAGGTGCCGCGCCTCGTCGCACCGACCGTGGTGCTGGCTCTCATGCTGCTGACGCTGCCCGCCCTGCGTAGCGGCTCGCTGCGCCGGCTCGGCCCCGGCATGGCCGCGGCCGCCGTGACCCTTGTCGGCGCGATCGGCGCCATCGGCATCGCCAATCACGGCGTCGAGCCGGGCTATGCACAGGAAAGCCCCGGAGAGCAAAGCCCGGGCGAGGAAATCCCGCCCCCGGACGAACAGGGTCCCGCCGAACCGGCCCCGCCGCCAGCCGCCACGCCGGAACCGGACAACACGCTTGAACCGGCACAGACGCCCGAGACCGAACCGCCTGTGGACGGCGATCCGCCGGCCACGATTCCCGAGCCCGGCGGCGTGCCGACGCCCGAGGAATCGCAGGCGACGACCGACGAGACCGGCGTCGAACCCGAGCCGGAGCCCGCGCTGGTCGACTATGTCATGCCCGAGGTCGGCGCCGACTGGCCGGCCTATGGCG
>JAEWHZ010000104.1 GCA_023387585.1 Pseudomonadota bacterium | reverse complement strand
AGCTCATCAAGGGCTCGATGCACACCTTCCTCAACGCCATGACCTTCGCCGACAAGACCGCCTATCCGGTGGCCAGCCAGAACCTCGCCGACTTCTACAACCTCGTCGACGTCTATCTCGACGCGGTGTTCTTTCCGCTGCTCACGGAAGAGACCTTCCAGCAGGAAGGCTGGCACTACGAGGTCGAAAGCCCCGACGCGCCGCTGATCTACAAGGGCGTGGTGTTCAACGAGATGAAGGGCGCCTGGTCCTCGCCCGACGCGCTGATCGGCAAGGTGGCGCAGCAGGCGCTCTATCCCGACATCACCTACGGCAAATCCTCGGGCGGCGACCCGGACGTGATGCCCGAATTGACCTATGCCGATTTCAAGCGCTTCCACGAGCGCTACTACCACCCCTCCAACGCCCGCGCCTTCTTTTCCGGCGACGACGATCCGCAGCGCCGGCTGGAACTGCTCGACGCCTATTTCTCGCGTTTCGAGCGCACCGATCCCCATGCCGTGGTCGGCGCCCAGCCGCGCTTCAACGCGCCGCGCCGCGTCAGCGAGACCTATGCCGGCAATCGCGGCGAGGGCAGGCGGCGCGACGGCATGGTGCTGACGAGCTGGATGCTCGACACACCCGAGGACCGCGAGGAGGCGCTGTCGCTGGCGCTGCTCGCCTATATGCTTTCCGGCACCCCGGCGGCGCCGTTGCGCAAGGCGCTCACCGATTCCGGGCTCGGCGAGGGCGTCATCGGCGGCACCTCGACGCAATTGCGCCAGCCTATGGCGAGCTTCGGCCTGAAGGGCGTCGATCCGGCCGATGCCGACGAAGTCGAGGCGCTGGTGCTGAAAACGCTCGAAAGGCTGGCGGAGGAGGGGATCGACCCCGCAACCCGCGCCGCCGCCTTCAACACCTTCGAATTCCACCTGCGCGAGAACAATACAGGCTCGTTCCCGCGCGGTATCGCCATCATGTTCTCGACCCTGACGGGGTGGCTGCATGGCGACGATCCGCTGGAAGCGCTCGCTTTCGAGAAGGCGCTCGAAAGCCTCAAGGCCAAGGCCGAAAGCAGGCATTTCGAGAAGATGATCCGCGCGCGCCATCTCGACAATCCGCATCGCGTGACCGTGGTGCTGGAGGCCGACGAGGCCAAGGGCGCGGCGCAGGCCGAGGCCGAGACGCAAAAGCTCGCCGCCATCCGCGAGACCATGAGCGCCGACGACATCGCCGGCGCCATCGACACCACCAACCGGCTCAAGGCCCTGCAAGCGGCGCCCGACCGGGCGGAGGATCTGGCGCGCATCCCCTCCCTGACGCGCGAGGACCTGGAGCGCGAAATCCGCACCGTGCCGATCGAGATGTCTTCGCTCGGCAGCGCGCGTCTGTTCACCCATCCCCTGCCGACGGCCGGCATCGCCTATTTCAATCTCGGCTTCGATCTGGCGCAGGCCGAGCCGCGTCTGGTGCCCTATTTGCCGCTGTTCGGCCGGGCGCTGCTGCAAATGGGCACGCAGTGCAGTGATTTCGTCGCGCTGACCCAGAAGATCGGCACGCTGACCGGGGGCATCGGCCAGTCACGCTCGGTTTCGGCGCATGCCTCGGGCACCGGCACGGCGGCGTGGTTCTTCGTTTCCGGCAAGGCGGTCTCCGACCGGGTGCCGGATTTGCTCGATCTGTTCCGCGAAATCCTCACCGAACCGCGTCTCGACAATCGCGAGCGCTTCCGCCAGCTGGCGCTCGAGGACAAGGCGGGGCTCGAGGCGCGGCTGGTGCCGGGCGGCAACGGCTTCGTTGATCTGCGCATCCGCTCCGGGCTGACCGAGGCCGGCTGGCTCGGCGAGCAGATGGGCGGCGTCACCTATCTGATGTTCCTGCGCGATCTGGTCGAGCGCATCGACAGCGACTGGGCGAGCGTCGAGGCCGATCTGCGCAAACTGCATGCGCGCCTGATCAACCGCGCCGGCATGGTGATCGACATCACCGCCGAGCCCGAAATGCTGGCGGCGATGGCCGGGCCGGTCGAAAATTTCGCCGCCGGCCTGCCCGAGCGCGCCGCCTCGCGCTTCGAATGGGGTGCTGCCCCGGCGCCGCGCCATGAGGGGCTGACCATCCCGGCGCAGGTCAATTTCGTCGGCAAGGGCGCCGATCTGCGCGCGCTCGGCTTCGCGCCCTGGGGTGGGGCGAGCGTCGCGCTCAAATATCTCAACACCAGCTATCTGTGGGACAAGGTGCGCGTCGAGGGCGGCGCCTATGGCGGCTCCAGCCGGCTCGATCCGGTCGCCGGCACCTTCACCTTCCTGAGTTACCGCGACCCGAACCTGCTGCGCACGCTCGACGTCTACGACCGCGCCGCCGAGGCGCTGCGCGCCGGCATCTCCGACAGCGACATCACCCGTTCGGTCATCGGCGTCGTCGGCGATCTCGACCCCTACCAGTTCCCCGACGCCAAGGGCTATTCCGCCCTGTGGCGCCACCTCACCGGCCGCACCGACGCCGACCGTCAGGCTTGGCGCGACGAGGTGCTGGCGGCCGGTCGCGACGATTTCTCGCGACTTGCCGACGCGCTCGAAGCCGTGGCGCGCGAGGGCCGGATCGTGGTGCTGGGCAGCGACACCGCCATCGCCGCGGCCAATGCGGAGCGGGGAAATCTGCTGGCGGTGACGAAGGTGAAGTAGGGCCGTTTGCCGCGGGGAGGTGTTTTCTCCCTCAACGCGAAATCATCGCAGACCTCATGAAGCTGCCGCGCCATAGGCGCCCCCCTCACAGCATCTCCAGCCCCGTCTTCCGCGTCGGCGGCGGAAAGGCTTCGTCCAGCGCCGCGAGATCGGCCTGCGTCAGCTCCACCTCCAGCGCCCCGAGGTTCTCGTCGATCCGCTTCGGCCGGCTCGATTTGGGGATGACGACGACATTGGGCTGCGCCAGCAGGAAGGCGAGGGCGATCTGGGCCGGAGTGGCGCCATGCGCTTCGGCGATCCGGCCCAGCGCCGGGTTGCGCAGCAGCCGCGCCTGCTCGATGGGCGAATAGGCCATCAGCGGGATCGTGCGTCTGGCGAGCCAGGGCGCGAGGTCGTATTCGACGCCTCGGCGCGTGAGGTTGTACAGCACCTGGTTGGCGGTGCAGCCGGGGGCGATGGCTTCGAGCTCGTCCATCTCCTCGGTGTCGAAATTCGACACGCCCCAGGCGCCGATCTTTCCCGCGTCGCGCAGCGTCTCGAAGGCGTCCACCGTTTCCGCCAGCTTGTGGCTGCCCGGCCAGTGCAGCAGGTAAAGGTCGATCCGGTCGGTCGAAAGATTGCGCAGGCTGCGCTCGCAGGCGGCGATGGTGCCGGCGCGGCTGGCATTGGTCGGCAATACTTTCGAGACGATGAACATGCCGTCGCGCTTGCCGCGCACGGCTTCGCCGACCACGCGCTCCGAACCGCCCGAGCCGTACATCTCGGCGGTGTCGAGCAGCGTCACGCCGCGCTCCATGGCGTGGCGCAGGGCGGCGATCTCGGTGCGGGCCGCGTCGGCGCGCTCGCCCATGCCCCAGGTGCCGAGCCCGAACACCGGCATGGCGCCGCCATCCGGCATGGGTGTGGTGGGGATGGTATGCATGTTCTGGCTCCCGCGTTCGTGGCGCAGCATGGCGTGCAATTAGCGGTTTGAAAACCCTGCGTAAAAGCCGACATGCTTGTTGACGATTCCGTTTACCCCGCACGGCGCAGACTGCATCGGGCACCGCAACGTGCCGAAAACGCGTGAGCTGCGCCCGATGACCGATCCCGCCCCGCCAGACGAGGTCTTCTTCCTGCAAGCCGCTGCCCATGGCACGGATCGGGCCGTGGCGATCATGGATGGCTGCGGACGGATCGTGTTCGCCAATGCCGGTTTCATCACCATGTTCGGCTTCTCGCGCGTCGAGGTGATCGGCGCGCCGATGCTGGCGCTGCTCGGGCGCCAGGACATTCCCGCCGACACCGTCAGGCGCGTCCGCGCCGAGCTCGCCGCCGGGCGCAGCTTCGAGGAGGAGACTGTCGCCCGTACCAAGGACGGGCGCATGCTGTGCCTCAATTCGCAGCTGAGCCTCGTGCGCGATCCCGTAACCGGCACCGCCTATTCCATGCTCGTCGTCTCCAACCTCACCGAGAGCAAGCAGGTGCAGCGCCTGCAGCGCGACGTGCTCGAGGCCATCGCCAAGGATGCGCCGCTCGCCGAGGTGATGAACCTTTTATGCGAGCGCGTCGAGGAAATGGCGCCCGAGGTGCTGTGCTCGGTGCTGACCGTGGACGAGGACGGGCGATTGCGCGCCCTCGCCGGGCCGAGCCTGCCCGCATCCTTCTCGCGCTCCATCGAAGGCAT
>JAEWHZ010000366.1 GCA_023387585.1 Pseudomonadota bacterium | reverse complement strand
CCTCCATCGCCCAGGCCTCGAGCACCAACCTGACCGTGGTCGCCGGGCCGATCGCCGAAGCGCTGTTCGCCACTGCCATCGGGCTGGTCGCGGCCATCCCGGCGGTCATCGCCTATAACAAGCTGAGCTCGGATGCCGGCAAGCTGTCCGCGCGGCTCGAAGGCTTTGCCGACGAATTCTCGACCATATTGTCGCGCCAGCTCGAAGCGCGGAGCCCGCACTGATGGCTATGGGCGGTGTTTCGGGCGGCGGACGCCGGCGCGGCCGGCGGGGCCGGCACTCGCGCGGGCTGATGAGCGAGATCAACGTCACCCCCATGGTCGACGTCATGTTGGTGCTGCTGATCATCTTCATGGTGGCGGCGCCGCTGATGACGGTCGGGGTGCCGATCGACCTGCCGCAGACGCAGGCGCGCGAGCTGGCCCAGGATTCCGAACCCATCACCGTCTCAGTTTCGCCGGACGGGCAGATTTATATCGGGGACGACCCCGTGAGCTACGAGACGCTGGCCGGCGCCGTGGCGGAACAGGCCGGCGGCAATACCGAGGAGCGCATCTTCGTGCGTGGCGACACGGCGGCCAATTACGGGGCCGTCATGCGGGTCATGGGCGTGCTGTCGGGCGCGGGCTATTCGCGCATCGGCCTGATCACCGAGCAGGAGTAAAGGCACAGCGTGAGGTTCGGGCTGGCAGTTTCGGTTTCGGCGCATGCCATGCTGATCGGCCTGGGGCTGATCGGCCTGTTGCCGGCGCGCGAACTGCCGTCCGCCGTCATCGAGGCGATTGCGGTCGATATCGTGCCTGTGTCCGAGCTGAACAGCATGCGGCGCGGCGCGGAAACCAGCCAGATCGTCGACACCAATACGCCGTCGCCGGTCGACACCGAAGCGCCGGCCGAACTGGCGCAGCCGGCGGGCAATACCGACGAGGACATGCCGATCCCGCAGATCGCGGACATCCCGACCCCGACCCCGGTCGAGAACACCGCGCCCGCACCGCCGCCGGAACCGGAGCCCGAACCCGCGCCGATTCCCGAGCCGGAACCGCCGCCACCTCCACCCCCACCGCCGGAGCCTGAACCGGCGCCACCTGCGCCGACGCCCCCGCCGCCGATCGAGACCGCGACGCTGCCTTCGCCGACGCCGCCGACCCCGGCCATCCGCCCGACGCCCGCGCCCACCCCGGCGCCCGAGCCCGAGCCTGAACCGCCGCCGCCCGAGCCCGAACCGGAACCGCCTGCGCCCGAACCAGAGCCGGAACCGGAGCCGCCGGCTCCGACGCCGCCGCAGGCCACGACGCCGCCTGCGCCCACACCGGCCAGCCGTCCGTCCAATCTCGAGCAGCTGCGGCGCGAATACGCCCAGCGCGAGGAGGAACGACGCCGCCGCGAGGAAGAGGAACGCCGCCGGCAGGCGGCCGCCCAGCCGGCTCCGACCACGCCGGCTCCGGCGCCTTCGCCGACACCGACGCCACCGGCCGACAACATCTCGTCGATCATCAACCAGGATGCGACCACCGGTGCGACCACGGGGCAGGGCGGCTCGGCGACGCTGGGCACCAATACCGGCAATTCGGCGACGCTGAGCCAGTCCGAGATCGCGGGGCTCGTGGCGCAGATCCGCCAGTGCTGGACGGTGAACCTGTTGCCCGAGGAACTGGGCTCGGGGCTGTCCGTGCGGCTGCTGGTGAGCATGAACCGCGACGGTTCCGTCGCCGGCACGCCGATGGTGCTGGAACAGGACCCCTCGACGATCGGCGGCTCGATGGCCCGTTCCGCCCAGCGCGCGGTGATGAATTGCGGCCCCTATCGGCTGTCCGCCGAGACCTATTCGCAATGGCAGGAACTCGACGTGGTGCTCAGACCGTGATTTTGCCGCAAGCTGCCTGCAAACCTGATGGGGCCCGCCGGACAGGCCGGGCCGCGATTTGATGGAGACCGAGATGACCCTGTGGACCAGGCGCCAGGCGCTGAAGCTGGGACTGGCTGGCGGCGCGTCGCTGCTGGCGGGCCCTGCGCTGGCGCAACTGCAGATCGTGGTCGAAGGCGCCAACTTCCAGCCGCTGCCGATCGCCATTCCCGACTTCGCCTCGTCCGACCCGAATTTCGGGCGCGAGGTGGCCGATATCGTGCGCAACAATTTGCGGCGCTCCGGCCTGTTCCTGCCGCTCGATCCGGCCAGCCTGCCGGTGCAGGTGGGCGATGTGAACGCGCAGCCCGATTTCGCCACCTGGCGCACCGTCAATGTCGACGGCGTGGTGATGGGCTCGGTCGAGCGCGGGGCGCAGATCAACGCCTCGGTGCGCGTCTGGGATACGGCGCAGCAGACCCAGGTGGTCGGCACCCAGCTCGGCACGGATTCGCAGAGCTGGCGGCGCATCGGGCATATCGTGTCGGACGCCATCTACCAGGCGCTGGCGGGCGATACCGGCTATTTCGACACCCGCGTGGTCTATGTCTCGGAAAGCGGCTCGCGCGCCAACCGCACGCGGCGGCTGGCGATCATGGACCAGGACGGGGCCAATGTTCAGTATATCACGCAAGGCCAGGGCATCGTCCTGACGCCGCGCTTCTCGCCGTCCAATAACGATCTGATCACCTATATGTCGAACGACGGCTCTAACTGGCACGTCAACGTGCTGCAGCTCTCGACCGGCCAGCAGCAGCGCGTGGGCGCGTTCGGCACGGCGAGCTTCGCGCCGCGCTTCTCGCCCAACGGCCAGACCATCGCCTTCTCGGTGGAGCAGGGCGGCGCGACCAATCTGTTCTCCATGCAGATGGGCGGCAGCCAGCCGACCCAGCTCACTTCGGGCGCAGCCATCGACACCAGCCCCTCCTTCTCGCCGGACGGCAGCCAGATCGTGTTCGAATCCGATCGCGGCGGCTCGCCGCAGATCTACGTCATGTCGGCCTCGGGCGGCGGGGCGACGCGCATCAGCCACGGCCAGGGCAGCTATTCGACCCCCGTCTGGTCGCCGCGCGGCAATCTGATCGCCTTTACCCGCATGGGCGGCGGCCAGTTCTCGATCGGGGTGATGAACCCGGACGGCTCGGGCGAACGGCTGCTGACCTCGAGCTACCATGCCGAAGGCCCGACCTGGGCGCCGAACGGGCGCTACATCATGTATTTCCAGGATCCGGGCGGCAATGACGGACCGGCGCTTTACAGCGTCGACATCTGGGGCCGCATGCCGCAGCGCGTGGCGACGGAAGGCTATGCCTCCGATCCGTCCTGGTCGCAATTGATGCGCTGAGGCGGGTCGGGCCGGAAATTAACCTTGCCGATCAACCATGTAGATCGAAGCAAAGTGGAATGTTGCATTGTGGCAACGTCACGGAAAAGTCCGGTTTCGCGCCACATTCGCGCCCCACTAAGCAAGGATTAACCACGCCAGCGAACGCGGTCTTAAGATTACCCGCGGTAAACGCGGTCCTTAAGTTTATCGCCTTCAGGAGCCTCCCCGGGATGCCCATCACCGAAAGTCTCGCCAAGCTGACGCGGCTCGTTGCCCTCACCCTGCTCGTCGTCGCGGTCGCGGCGTGTTCGCGCAGCCCCAACACCCTGCCCACCGGCGTCGGCAATGTCGGGGCGGGTGCGGCGACGCCGGGCAGCGCGCAGGAATTCCTCGTCACGGTCGGCGACCGCGTCTTCTTCGAAACCGATTCCTCGAGCCTCACCTCCGAAGCCCAGGCGACCCTCGACCGCCAGGCCCAGTGGCTCAACCAGTATCCGAACTACCGCATCATGATCGAGGGCCATGCCGACGAGCGCGGCACCCGTGAATACAATATCGCGCTGGGCGCGCGGCGTGCGGCGGTGGTCGTCAACTATCTCGCCTCGCGCGGCGTCGCCGCCAATCGCCTGCAGAGCCAGTCCTTCGGCAAGGAGCGGCCGGTGGCGATCTGCAACGACATCTCGTGCTGGAGCCAGAACCGTCGCGGCGTGACGGTGGTCCAGTAACGA
>JAEWHZ010000187.1 GCA_023387585.1 Pseudomonadota bacterium | reverse complement strand
TCGCGGCGCTGGGGCTGTTCGTGCTCAGCTTCGTCGGGCTCGGGATCAGCTTTTACCCCTATATCGTGCCGGGCGCCCTCACCATCGCCGAATCGGCGGCGCCCGAAAGCTCGCTGATCTTCCTGCTTGTCGGCGCCGTCGTGCTGATCCCGGTGATCCTCGCCTATACCGGCTACGCCTATTGGGTGTTCCGCGGCAAGATCGACCCCGAGGAGGGCTATCACTGATGGCCGCGCCGCGCATCGCCAGGCAGCTGGGCTGGTTCGTTCTGCTCTGGCTCGGCGGGCTGGCGACGATGACCGTCGTGGCGCTGATCATCCGCGCCGTGCTGATGCCGTGAACAAAGGCTCGGACGAGAGCTGGTTCATTTAGCCCCATCGATGTCACCCCGGCGAAGGCCGGGGCCCATCGCGAGCGGAAACCGGTCCTTCCTGGTGGCTGGACCGTCCGGAGATAGGCCCCGGGCCAAGCCCGGGGTGACATCGCGGGTGTTAATGGCGAGCTAGATCGCCACCGGCAGCACGCGCATCGGCATGGTGATCTCGTGCCGCGCTTCGGTCAGCGTCAGCTTCCCCGTCTCTGCGTCTCGCGCCATCACCGTGATGACATCCGAGTTATGACAGCCGACCAGCAGGTGCCGGCCGGACGGAGTGGGCGAGAAATTGCGCGGCCAGGCGCCGCCGCAGGGCACGGTCTCGATGAAATCGAGCAAGCCGTCCGGACGCACCGCGAAGCCGGAAATCGTATCGGCGACCCTGTTCGAGGCATAGACGTGCCTGCCGTCCGGCGACAGGCGGATTTCCGCGCCCCAGTTCTGCCCGGTGGTGCCGGGCGCATCGATCGGCAGTTCCTGCTCGCGGGTGAAGCTGTCGGCGCCGACGCGCAGCACGGTCACGCCCGGCGTCAGCTCATTGACGACATAGAGCAGCGCGCCGGTGGGCGAGAACGCGGCATGGCGCGGCCCGACCCCAGGCGTCGCCGCATATTCGAAGTCGCGCGCCACCCCGGCATCGACGCGATAGGCGATGACGCGGTCGAGCCCGAGATCGCACACTACCAGATGCCGCCCGTCCGGCGAGGGCAGCGCGCAATGGGCGTGCGAGGTCTCCTGCCGGTCGGTGCGCGGGCCGAGCTGGCCGTCATGCGCCAGCTTGTGCGAGGCCGGCTTCAGCCGCCCCTCCTCGTCGGTCTCGTAGATCGCCACCCCCTTGGCCGGCCCCTGGACCGCCTTGGAGTAATTGGCGACCGCCACCCGCCCGTCCGGCAGCACCGAGACGTGGCAGGCGGAACTGCCATGGCTCGGCTGGCAGTTGAGATAGGTCAGCGACGCCGTCTGCGGATCGTAGCGGAAGGCGACGACGAGGTTTTCCGGCCAGCTCGGGATCTCGGCGGCGGCGAAGACAAGCGAGCGCGCTGCATCGAAGGCGACGAAGGTCGGATTGTCGATGCCCTCGAAGACGCTGCGCGGCGTGAAGGCCAGTTTGTCCTCGTCGAAATCCAGCACCGCCAGGCCGGCGCCCGGCACGATCGTGTTGCCCTGTCGGTTCGATGAACCCACGAACAGCGTCAACGTCATTTCAGGTCTCCTTTACGAGAGCGTTTCCAGCAAAAGTGGTCACCGGTTTTGCGGTTCGGAAACGCGACAAGATCAACGGCCACGCTTGCGCTGGGCTATGCCGCGCTCGCCATAGGGATAGTCGAGCATCTGCGGCGCGCTCGCCGCATCGAGCGTTTCCATCTCGGCCTGCGAAAGCTCGAGATCGGCGGCCTTGAGGTTGGCCGCAAGCTGCTCGCGCGTGCGCACCCCGAGGATCACCGAGGTGACGGCCGGGCGCTGGCGCACCCAGGCGAGCGCGATCTCGGCCATGGACACGCCGCGCCCCTCGGCCACCTGGCGCACGGCGTCGATGATGTGCCAGGTGCGTTCCTCGGCATTGCGCCGCGCAAAACCTTCCATGCCGCGCGCCGGGTTGTCCCCCAGCCGCGTGCCCTCGACCGGCGGCGTGTCGCGCTGATATTTGCCGGTCAGCCAGCCTCCGCCCAGCGGCGACCAGGGCAACAGGCCGAGCCCGGCATCCTCGCAGGCCGGCACGATCTCGTGCTCGATGTCGCGCTGCAGCAGATTGTATTGCGGCTGCAGCGTCACCGGCAGCGTGTAGCGGTTGAGATGGGCGATGCCGACCGCCTTGGCGATCTGCCAGCCGAGATAGTTCGAGAAGCCGTAATAAGCGATCTTGCCGGCCGAGACGGCATCGTCGAGAAAGCGCAGCGTCTCGTCGAGCGGGGTCACATGGTCCCAGGCATGCATCTGGTAGAGATCGACCCGCTCGATGCCGAGCCGCTTCAGGCTGGCGTTCAGCGCCTCGCCGAGGTGACGCCGCGAGGTGCCGACATCGTTCCGGCCCTCGCCCATGGGGAAACGCGCCTTGGTGGCGATGACCGCCTGGCCGGCCTGCTCCGGCCGTGCCTTGAGCCAGCGCCCGACGATGGTCTCGGAGGCGCCGGTCGAATAGACGTCGGCGGTGTCGATGAAATTGCCGCCGGCGGCGAAATAATCGTCGATCAGCGCGAAGGAGGCCGCCTCGTCCGCCTCCTTGCCGAAGGTCATGGCGCCGAGCGCGAAGGCGGACACGATCGTGCCGGATCGGCCGAGATTGCGGTACTGCATCGGGGGGTCTCCTCTCGCTTCACCCTTGACGATGCGCAGCCGGATCGTGCCTTGCGGGCAGGATGGCAGCGGTTCGTCGGACGGGCTTTTTTGTCTTTGGGACGCGAATGCGCCTGTGCCGACTAGAGCATGGCCGCGCCGGCTTGCGCAAGCCGCTCAGGCGCCGGCCGCGCTGCGCATGGCCCGGCGATAGTCGAGCGGGCTGGTGCCGTTGCGGCGCCGGAACACCTTTGCGAGATAGTTGCCGTTGGCAAAACCGGTGGCCGCCGCGATCTCGGTGACCGCCATGTCTGTCGCCACCAGCAGCCGCTCGACCTGGGCCAGCCGGCGCGCCAGCACGAACCGGGCCGGCGGCTCGCCGAGTTTTGCCGTGAAGCCACGCACGAAATGCGCCCGGCTCGTGCCGGCCACGGCGGCGAGCCGGGCGACGTCGAGCCGGTCCGCCAGATGCGCGTCGACAAAGCGGCGCACGCGCTCGAAACCCGGCGGCAGGTCGCGCTCCGGCGCCGCCGCATCGGCGAAGGCGGCATCGTGCAGCGCCGCGGCGGCGGCATAGGCGGCGGCCGAAACCTCGCCCGGCACCAGCGCCTCGCGCGACAGCAGGCCGAGACAGGCCCCGGCCAGCCGGTCGACCACCGTCCGGTCGGGCGTCAGCACCGGCCCTGCCCCGGCGATCACCGCCTGCACCAGCCGCAGCGCCTCGCGGCCGGTCAGGATCATCCAGAAATACTCCCAGCGCCCGCCGCGCTCGAGCCAGTAGACATGCGCGTGCGGCACGGTCACCACCATGGTCTGGCCCGGCGTCAGCGCGTAGCGCGTGCCGGCGAAATCGAGCCGCCCCTCGCCCGCCAGCGTGTGCTGGACGACGCAAAATGGCCCGGTGCCGCGCGCCAGCCCGTCCCAGCGATAGATTTCGTTCAGACGCTGTTCATATCCGGCGCCCGCCGCCATCGCGTGCAGCGGCGCAGCCGTGCGCGCCACCTCAAGCGGGCGCATGCGATGACCATAGGCGATCAGATCGTCGAGCATGAAATCACCCGCTCCCGCATGGCTTTTCTCTATCCCGTAAAAGGCGCGGCAGCTAGGACTTCAGGTACCAAGAGGGAGGATGTCATGTCGTTCAAGGTCGCCATCATCGGGGCCGGCTCGGTCGGCTTCACCAAGACGCTGATATCGGACCTGCTCAAGGTGCCCGAATTCGCCGATGTCGAATTCGCGCTGACCGACATCAACCCGCACAATCTCGACATGATCCGCCAGATCATCGAGACCGTGGTGTCGGTCAACAAGCTTCCCGCCAAAGTAACCGCCACCACCGATCGGCGCGAAGCCCTGTCCGGTGCGCGCTACATCATGAGCTGCGTGCGCGTGGGCGGGCTCGAAGCCTTCGCCACCGACATCAACATCCCGCTCAGATACGGCGTCGACCAATGCGTGGGCGACACCATCTGCGCCGGCGGCATCCTTTATGGCCAGCGCAACATCCCGGTGATCCTCGATTTCTGCAAGGACATTCGCGAGGTGGCCGAGCCCGGCGCGCTGTTCCTCAACTATGCCAACCCCATGGTGATGAACACCTGGGCGGCGGAGAAATATGGCGGCGTCGACATCGTCGGCCTGTGCCACGGCGTGCAGCACGGCGCCCACCAGATTGCCCAGGTGCTCGGCGTCGAGGACGAAGAGCTCGACTATGTCTGCGCGGGCATCAACCATCAGACCTGGTATATCGACATCCGCGCCAAGGGCCGCAGGATCGAAAAGGACGAGCTGATCGCCGGCTTCGAGGCGCACCCGGTCTATTCCAGGACCGAAAAGCTGCGCATCGACGTGCTCAAGCGCTTCGGCGTCTATTCCACCGAGAGCAACGGCCATCTGTCCGAATACCTGCCCTGGTACCGCAAGCGTCCGGAGGAGATCGGGCGCTGGATCGACATGAGCGACTGGATCCACGGCGAGACCGGCGGCTATCTGCGCTACTCCACCGAGCGCCGCAACTGGTTCGAGACCGATTTTCCGGTGTTCAAGCAAGAAGCCAACAAGCCGCTCAGCGAGTACAAGCGCACCAGCGAGCACGCCAGCTACATCATCGAGGCGATGGAAACCGGCCGCGTCTATCGCGGGCATTTCAACCGCCGCAACAATGGCATCATCACCAATCTGCCGGATGACGCCATCATCGAGAGCCCGGGCTATGTCGACCGCTTCGGCATCAACATGATCGAGGGCATCACCCTGCCCACGGCCTGTGCCGCGACCTGTTCGGTGTCGGTGTCGGTGCAGCGCCTCTCGGTGGAGGCGGCGATGCACGGCGACATCGATACGCTCAAGCTCGCCGTGCTGCACGATCCGCTGGTGGGGGCCATCTGCACGCCCGACGAGGTGTGGGCGATGGTCGACGAGATGGTGGTGGCCCAGGCGCAATGGCTGCCGCAATATGCCGAGGCGGTGCCGGCGGCGCGTGAGCGCATGGCCAAATCGACGGTCCGGACCCGCGACTGGGAGGGTGCCGCCCGCAAGCGCGTCCGCTCGGTCGAGGAATTGCGTGAAATGAGCGGTGCGCACCACTGAACCCGATGCCCCTCCCTGGCGTCACGCGCGGCCTCCGGACCCCGGTCCGGGGGCCGTGCCGCATTGACATCGGCGGCGATCCGACCCAAACGGAGCCCAAGATTTTTCGGAGATCCCCATGGGCTTCAAGATGGGCATCGTCGGCCTG
>JAEWHZ010000291.1 GCA_023387585.1 Pseudomonadota bacterium | reverse complement strand
CTGGTGACGCATGGGCTCGAGGCGCGGGACGCGCCCGATGTGGCCCGCTTTCTCAAGGATGCCATGGCATGAGGCGCTCGAAACTTCTGGTCGACGGGATCGAACTTTCGATGGGCGAGGCGCCGGGCACCGAGCCGGCGGTGCTGTTCCAGCACGGGCTGCTGGGCGATCTTGCGCAGAGTTTCGCGCTGCGCCCGAAGGACCTGCCCAATCGCTGGGTGACGGTCGAGATGCGCGGGCATGGCGGCTCTCCGCTCGGGCCGGTGGAGGCGCTGAGCCTGAAGCGGTTCCGCGACGATCTGCTGGCCCATTGGGATATTCTGGGCGAGCGCCCGATCGTCGGCGGCGCCTCGATGGGTGCGGCGCTGGCGACCATGCTGGCGGCGAAGAAAAAGGTGCGCGGGCTGATCCTGGTGCGCCCGGCCTGGCTGGATGAACCGGCGCCGGACAATCTCGCGGCCAATCGCGCGGTCGGCGCGCTGATCGCCGAGCATCCGGGCGATGCGGGGGCGAAGCTGTTCGAACGCAGCGGGACGGCGAAGGCGCTGGCCAAGAGCGCGCCGGGAAATCTGGCCTCGTTCCAGAGCTTCTTTTCGCGCCTGCCGCAATCGGAGACGGCGGTGCTGCTGCAAAGCATCGCCGCGGACGGGCCGGATTTGGCGGGCGGGCTGGAAGCGCTCGACGTGCCGGCGCTGGTGGTGGCCATGGCTGAGGACGAGGTGCATCCGGTGGCGCTGGCCGAGGAGATGGCGCGCCGCCTGCCGCGCGCAAAACTGGTGCAGGTGCCGGTGCGCCACCATGACGAGGCCGGCCATTTCGCGGCGCTGCACGCCGCCATCACGCAATTCATCGCGGAGCTCGACTGATGC
Organism: Pseudomonadota bacterium; assembly: GCA_023387585.1. Classification (GTDB taxonomy): domain Bacteria; phylum Pseudomonadota; class Alphaproteobacteria; order Rhizobiales; family Devosiaceae; genus Devosia. The sequence continues at coordinate 2,597 of JAEWHZ010000291.1, read as the reverse complement.
ATCCCAATCCGGACTGGCTCGACGCCCTGCCGCGCGACCGGTTGATCGCCGAGATCTCCACCTGGTCGGCCGATCTCGGGCGGTTGAGCGACGATCTCAAGCGCATCGCGCCCTTCACCGATATCTTCCATGTCGACGTGGCGGACGGGCATTTCGCGCCGGCGCTGCTGTTCTTTCCCGACCTGGTGGCGCGGCTGCGGCGCGATACGGCCAAGCCGATCCATGTGCATCTGATGGTCGAGGACGCGATCCTCGTGGCGCAGACGGAGCAGTTTCTGGACGCGGGGGCCGATCTGGTCTCGGTGCATGCCGAGAACGGGGCGGATGTCGTGAACGCGGCTTTCGATGCCGTGGCGGCGGCGGGGCGCAGGGCGGGGCTGGTGCTGAAGCTCGAAACGCCGGTGGCGCGGGCGGAACCGCATCTCGAACGCCTCGACATGCTGACCCTGCTCGGCACGGCGATCGGGGTGAAGGGGCAGGGGCTGGCGGACGAGGCGCCTTCGCGGCTGACCGAGGCGAAGGGGATGATCGCGAAGACGGGGCGGCGGATCGTGCTGGCGGCGGATGGCGGCATTCGCGAGACCACCGTGCCGCTGCTGCGCGCGGGCGGGGCGGAGACGGTGGTGATGGGTTCGCTGGCCTTCGGCGCGCCGGACCTCGAGGCGCGGTTTTCCTGGCTCGCCGGGCTGTGAGCGCGGTTCTCGGCGTCGATATCGGCGGCACGCGGCTGCGCGCGGCGCTTGTAGGCGCGGGCGGCGCGGTGCGCTTGCGGCTCGAGGCGCCGACGCCGGCGCGGGAGGGGCCGGAGGCGGTGGTGGCGCTGATCGGCGAGCTGGCCGGCCGGCTTGCCGAGGGCGGCGAAAAACCCGTGGCGGCGGGAGTGTGCGCGCCGGGGCCGATCGACACCGAGCGCGGCGTGGCGCTGGGCGTGCCGACGCTGGCCGGCTGGGACGGCGTGCCGATCGCCGACATGATCGCAAAGGAACTGGGCCTGCCGACGGTGGTGGAAAACGACGCCATCGCGGCGGCCAATGGCGAGTGGATTTTCGGGGCCGGGCGCGGATTCCGGCACATGGTCTATGTGACGGTGTCGACCGGGATCGGCGGCGGCGCGGTGGTCGACGGACGGCTGTTGCATGGGCGCGCGGGGCTGGCGGCGCATGTGGGGCACATGATCGTCTCGCCGGGCGGGGCGCTGTGCTCGTGCGGCAATCGCGGCTGCTGGGAGGCCTATGCCTCGGGCACCGCTTTCGCCGCGCGGCTGCGCGAGGCGGGGTACGCCGATGCGGCGGCGGCCTATGCGCGTGCCGATGCGGGCGACGAGCGGGCGAAAACGCTGATCGCGGAGCAGGGGGACTGGCTCGGGGTCGGCGTCACCAGCCTGATGCATCTGTTCAGCCCCGAGCTGGTGGTGCTGGGAGGCGGGGTATCGGCGGCGTTCGGGCGGTTCGAGGCGGCGATTTCCCGGCGGGTGGCTGAGAGCGCCATGCCGGCCTTTCGCGACGTAAAGGTGGTGCCGGCGGCGCTGGGGGACAATTGCGGGCTGGTCGGGGCGGCGGCGCTCGTCATGGCGAAGCTGCGTCCCGCTTGACGGACGGATGGGACGGTGACCTATTCACTGCCCGTCCCCGGTGCCATCATGACCGACAGCAAGTCCAAGGGCTTTTCCTCCAAGAGCTTTTCCTCCAAGAGCTTCGTCTCGGCCCGCATGGTGGCCGAACGGGCCGGCGTGTCGCGCTCGGCGGTGTCGCGCACCTTCACCGACGGGGCCAGCGTGTCGGAGGCGACGCGGCGCAAGGTGCTCGATGCGGCGAGCGCGCTGGGCTATCACGTCAACCACCTGGCGCGCGGGCTGCGCGAGCGCAGCAATATCGTGTGCCTCGTGGTGTCCGACATAACCACGCCGATCCGTGCCGGCATGGTCGACGCGCTGTCGCGCAAGCTGCAGGCGGACGGCAAGGTGATCATGATCATCAACACCGGCACCGATACCGAAAGCGTGTCGGCGGCGCTGCGCCAGACGCTGAACTATCGCGCCGACGCCACGGTGGTGCTGTCGGGCACGCCCTCGGCCACCCTGATCGAGACCTGCCGCGCCAATGGCCAGCAACTGGTGCTGATCAACCGCGACGAGAGGCTGTCCGGCAGCCTCAATCTCGGCGTCGACAACGGGCTGGCCGGACGCGAGGCGTTCTTCCTGCTGCGCCGCGCCGGCTGCGCGCGGCTGGCGGTGGTCGGCTCGACGGCGCGCACGGCCAGCCTCGTCGAGCGCGAGCAGGCTTTTTGCGCCGCCGCCGAGGCGGAGGGCATGGCGGTGACGGTGACGCAGGCGGGGCCGACCAGCTATGCTTCGGGCTTCGAGGCCGGGCGCCAGCTCTTCGGCGGCTCGCGGGCGCCGGACGGGGTGTTCTGCGTCACCGACCTTTTGGCGCTCGGCTTCATGGACGCGGTGCGGCACGAATTCCGGCTCCGCGTGCCGGGCGATGTCTGCGTCGTCGGCTTCGACGACATCGAGCAGGCGGGGTGGGATTCGTACCAGCTCACCACCTTCGCCCAGCCGCTCGACGCCATGGCGGCGCATGTGGTGCACCTGCTGC
>JAEWHZ010000252.1 GCA_023387585.1 Pseudomonadota bacterium | reverse complement strand
GCTCGGAGGCCCGGATGAAGGGCTATACCGGCGACCAGTGCAGCAACTGCAACTCGATGCGCATGAAGGTCTCGGGCCACTGCATGGTGTGCGAGGATTGCGGGACGACGACGGGGTGCAGCTGAGGCGACCGCATCTTGCTGTTGTTGTGACGGACACCAAAGGTTAGGCAAAAACCCAGCATAGTGCCGCGCAATGGCCACCAACATTGTGGCGCACCCCATTTGACGACAAGGAAAGGCCCTGCTCCCGGGGCCTTTCTCTTTTCCGCAGATTTCCTAGGGATACAGATATCCCCTGTCGCCTGAAACGGGGACGCTACTGCCACACGCCCAACGCCACGCCCGCGCAAAATAGGGCAAAGGAGTGGATACGCTCGCGGTGTGTCCGCCAGTTATCCGCTGGCAAACCCGGTGACCTGAGCCCCAAGTTCCCTCCGGTTTTGAGGAGAGTCCTTGTGTTGATGTTTGGCCCTATGCGGCTTGCTTCCAGTGCCAGTTGCGTGGCGAACTCGTTGGGCGTGAGATTGCCCAGCGAGGAGTGCGGTCTGTGGCTGTTGTAGTCCTCCTTCCATGCGCTGATGCGCCGATAACCGAACCGGCGTAGCTCCGACGCCACGGCCTTCATCGCTTCCCGCAGCGCCTGGTCGGCAGCCCGACCAGCGTGCTGTACGTCGAGGCGCATGACGAGATAGGTGGCGAACTCGTTTTGAGCGGCGGCGAGCCGGGGCGGGATGACTTCTGGTTCGAGCTTGGCCTGGGCGGCGTGCTGCACGGCGAAGGTCGCTTTACCGATACCGACTACGGCATCGGGCAAACGCTGTTCTCGGAAACCTTCAGTGCGGTGTCCTCGTCCGCCTCGAGTGCATCGCTCCGCATCGCAATGCCGTTCGTCAACCCGCTCGAGTTGAAGGGCGTCAGGATAGCCCCATATCTTGTCGCGCATACACAGGCACGCAGCGTGACCGCGTTCGGGCTCGAATGTGGCGCTGCCTGTCCAGCGAGGGCAGCTCTGCCTGCGGACATGGCCGTGATCGACATGATCTCGCACAGGGTCGACCTCGGAGCGGGCATACGGCTGGAGCGCCAGCTAGGGACGCAGGGAACTCTCCATCTTCGAGCCGAGCTGACCGGCGGGCATCTTGATCTGCGCAGCAGCCATCACCTGCGCACGGCGCAGTCCGACTTAGGACCGACGCCCAACATCCACTACCAATTCAACACCGTCGGCATGCATGTCGAAACCGGCTACACGCATGCTCTCAACGAGACCACAAGCCTGGCAGGCTCAGTTTTTGTTGAGGGTCACATGGGTGGAGGAACTGCGGTGCTTGGAGTTTCGTCCCGTGCCCCAACCCCGCCCCTGCCGGCATTCGCTTCCGGGCTTGCGATCGGAGTTGTTCTAGGAGGCGCGGTGTCCTTTTGATCCCCCTTAGAACTCCGCCGCTGGGCACATACTTTGACTCTTACTGTCAAATACGCTCAAATTCCAAGCTAGGCGGTAGTGACGATTTAGGGATTCCGTTTCTGCCGCTGTCGTGATTCAAGACTGACTTTTGAGGTCAGTCATGGGTGTGGATTCACTGAACGACGAACAGTGGTTGCGGATCGAGCCGTTCGTTCCGGGCGGTCGCAAAGGGCGACGTGGCCCGCGCACCAACAATCGGCGCTTTGTCGACGCCTTGATCTGGATGGCGCGCTCGGGCGGACGCTGGCGTGACCTGCCCGAGCGTTATGGCAACTATCAAACCGCCAAGCGGCGCTACTACCGCTGGATCGAGATGGGCGTGCTCGAAAAGCTGTTCGAAGCCTTGGCCAAGGAAGCCGACCTTGAATGGGTTGCGCTCGATTCCACCTCCATCCGCGCCCAGCCCCAAGCCGCCGGCGCGCGGCGAAAAAGGGGGGAGCGGACGCCCAGGGTCTTGGCCGCTCACGCGGCGGCTTAGGCACAAAAATCCATGCTGCCGTCGATGCGCTGGGCTTGCCAGTGCGCTTTGTGCTCACGCCCGGCCACCTTGGCGATGTAATCTACGGCAAGGATCTGCTGGATGGCCTCCGGCCTAGCCACGTCCTCGCCGACAGGGTCTACGACGCCGAGCACTTCCACGACACCATTCTCGATGCCGGAGCCATTCCCGTCATTCCGCCGCGCCCCGGACGCCGCCGCCCTCATGCCTGCGACTGGCGGCTGTACAAGGAACGAAATCTCGTCGAGCGCTTCTTCGCCAAGCTCAAACAGTTCCGCCGCGTCGCTACACGATACGACAAGCTCCTCGCAAACTTCCGAGGCTTCGTCCTCATCGCAGCAATAGCAATCTGGCTCAGATAGTTAAATCGTCACTACAGCCTAGAGCGTTTCCAGCAAAAGTGGCTACCACTTTTGCGGTTCGGAAACGCGACAAAACAATAACTTAGAGCTCCTGTTCCGATTCAGTCAGAACAGGAAATGCTCTAGCTAGCATAGTTTCGCAGGGAGCCCGCCCAGACGAGGCGAGAGGGATGGGGTATCGGTCAGGTTATACCGCCCCACCCCGCCTGCATAATTGCGGGTGCTATCAGGGGGCGGTTCCCGCCGGTTCGACGAATTGGCCCGATACGGCGCCGTCCCCAAGCAGGGCATATTCGACCGGTAGGCGCGCGCCTTCTTCGGCGGTCATGAAGCCGTTATGACCGGTGAGATCAGCCTTGACGTAGCCGGGTGCAACCGAATTGACCACAATCCCCGAGTCTTTGAGTTCCGCCGCCAATTGGACGGTGAGCATGTTGAGCGCGCCCTGGCAAGCGTTGCAGCCGATCAGACGCGCCTCATAGTACGGTGAGGACGGGTCGCCGTTGCTCGAGAGTGAGCCAAGCGTCGTAGCCAGGTTGACGATGCGACCAGCCTCGCCCTTGCGCAAGAGTGGCAGCATGGACTGGGTCACCGCCAGCGTACGACGAAATTGGTTTCCATGAGGCGGCGGGCGGCACCGATGGCTGCCAAGGATGGCGGGCCATCCTGTGCATCGACGATACCGACATTGTTGACCAAGATATCGATCCGGCCGTAGCGCTCATCGATCACCTGCGCGACCGTCGCCGACCACCCCGGACACGTCCAGCACATAGATCTGCCGTTCCCCGGTATGCGCGGAATCGATGCTCACACTGCGCCCGTCGCGGCTCCAGCGTGGATGCAGATCGCAGCGGATTTCACCCTTCAGCGCCGGCGGGGAATAAAAGGTGCCGATATTGATGCGCTTTCCCGTCGCCATCTCGTAGAGCATCAGGATGCGGTTGCTGTCGGCATCCGGATAGGTGTCGGTCAGCATCCATTTGCGGTCGGGCGAGAACGAGCAGTGCCCGTCCGAATTGAACACGTCCTGCCCGATCGGCGTGAAATCTTCCGACTCGAGGTCGTAGAGCGCGTATTCGTCGCGGCTGGTGCCCGGCGTGCGCGCATAGGCGACCAGGGTGCGCTCGTCGTAATAGCCGAAATGCGAGAAATAGACGTTGTCGTGCACCAGCCGCAGGTCCTTGCCGTCGGGTGACGAGCGGAAGAAGCGGTCGTTGAAGCGCACTTTCGGGTCGAACAGGCAGCGGTTGAGGAAGACGAAATTGCTGCCCTGGGGCGAGATGGTCAGGTGCTGCACCCAGTGCGGGCCGGTGCGCATGTTCTCGACCGTCTCGAACTCGAACAGGCGCTGCATCGAGATGATCAGCTCGCTCTCCCCGGTTTCGAGATCGATGCGGTAGATGCCGTCATCGTCCGGATGCTCGGCCGGCAGGCTGTTGGCGGCGCCGTCGGCATAGCCGTAGCCCGGCCGCGTGTATTGCAGGCGCGCAAAATTCGAGCTGATCGCGTAGTCCTCGCAGATGGCATAGACCTCGCGCGACAGCCGGCGTTTCTCGCCTGTCTTCACATTGTGGATCACCGCGAAAAAGCGATCATCCTCGCGCACATTGTAGATGATGGTCGATTCCGGCTCGGAGGGCAGCCATTGCAGCATGGTGCCCTGCTGCCAGCTCCAGGCCGTGGTCTCGGCCAGCGGGATCCATCTGTCGCCGTCCTCCATGTCCACCATGCCGACCACCGCCAAATCGTCGCGTGTCGGCTGGCGGTCGATGAACTGCGTCTCGAGCGCCAGGTGGTAGCGCCCCGAGGCGTTGACGGCGAACTTGTCGTAATAGCCGAAGAAATGGTGCCGCCCCGCGGTGATCGGCCGGATCGGCACCGGATGATCCTCGATCTTGTCGGAGTCGATCGCCGTTGGCCCGGTACCGCTCTGGGCGACGGGGGTAGCGATGGTGAGCGGCAGGCGGTGTTCGATGCGGGTCATGGAAAAGTACTCGGCAAGCGGTGGCGTTGCGACGACCTCGTAGTCGCCGGGAGCGAGATTGGTCAGCCGCGCCAGCGTGACGCGCGCGGTCTCGGGCGAAAGCTGGACATCGGCCTGGGCATGCGTGCGCCCGTCCGCGCCTTTCAGGCGCAAGGTCACGTCGCAGCGCTCGGCGAGCGGCGGGTCGACGGTGACGACGATCGGATCGCCCGGCCTGCCCTCGGCCAGGTCGAGACGCGGCAGCACGCGCCGGAACTTCTCCATCCGGTCCTGTGTCGGCGCGCTCATGCCTCGACCAACTCCGGCCTGGCCTCGACGCCGTCGAGCGCCAGCGTCTCGGCATAGTGGCAGCGCGCCTGGTGGCCGGGGCGCACCTCGCGAAGCTCGGGCACCTCGCTCACGCAGCGATTGCCGTCGTTGAAGCGGCAGCGCGTGTGGAAGGGGCAGCCGCGCGGGCGCGCGAAGGGGTCGGGCACCGTGCCCTTGATCGGCTCCAGCCGCTGGCCGAGCTGGCGCTGGCCGAGCCGGGGGATCGAGTGCAGCAGCGCATGGGTGTAGGGATGGAGGGGCGAGAAGAAGATGTCGTCGACCGGCGCCGCCTCGACCACCTGTCCGGTATACATCACCACCACGTATTCGGTCATCTGCGCCACGACGCCGAGGTCGTGGGTGACGAACAGGATGGCCATGCCGAGTTCGCCCTGCAACCGTCGCATCAGCGCCAGGATCTGCGCCTGCGTGGTCACATCGAGCGCCGTGGTCGGCTCGTCGGCGATCAGCAGGCGCGGGTTGCACGATAGCGCCATGGCGATCATCGCACGCTGGCGCATGCCGCCGGATATCTCGTGCGGATAGAGCTCCACCACCTGCTCGGGCCGTGGCATCGCCACCTTGGCGAGGATGTCGATCGCCTGCGCCCGCGCTTCGCGCTTGGTGACGCGCTTATGCAGCAATATCGCTTCCTCGATCTGGTCGCCGATTGTGTGGACCGGGGACAGCGAGCTCATCGGCTCCTGGAAGATCATGGCGATCTCGCCGCCGCGGATCGAACGGATCTCGCGCCCGTTGCCGTCGAGCGCGGCGAGATCGACTGTCTTCCCGGTCTTGCGCAGGAACTCGATGCGCCCGCCCACGATCTTGCCGGGGTTTGGCACGATGCGCAGGATCGAGCGCAGCATCACCGACTTGCCGCACCCGCTCTCGCCGACGATGCCGACCGTCTGGCCCTCGCGCACCGTCAAACTGGCGCCGTCGACGGCGCGCACCACGCCCTGGGGCGTTGCGTAATGGGTCTTGAGCTCGTCGATCGCGAGCAGGACGCGCGCTTCGCTCACGATACGCCCTCCAGCCGCGCGTCCGGCACGGCGCCGACGAGGTTCAGCTCTTCCGCCCGGTGGCAGCGCACCAGCCGGCCCTTGCCGAATTCCCTGAGCTCCGGCGCCTCGGTGCGGCAGCGCTCGACGCAATAGGTGCAGCGCGGGTGGAAGCGGCAGCCCGGCGGCAGGTTGGCGGCATTGGCCAGCTCGCCCTCGAGCAGCATGGGTGCGGCGGGGGCGCGCGGATTGGCCGGTGGCACGGCCGACATCAGCGCCTCGGTATAGGGGTGCAGCGGACGGGCGAACAGGTCGCTGGTCTCCGCCAACTCCACCACCTCGCCGACATACATCACCGCCACCCGGTCGCACAGATACTCGACGACGCCCAGATCGTGGGCGATGAACAGATAGGTCAGCTTCTCCTCGGTCTGCAAATCCTGCAACAGGTTGAGGATCTGCGCCTGCACCGACACGTCAAGCGCCGAGACCGGCTCGTCGCAGACGATGACGCGCGGATTGACCGCCAGCGCCCGGGCGATGCCGATGCGCTGGCGCTGCCCGCCGGAAAAGGCGTGCGGATAGCGCGACATGTGGTCGGCGCGCAGCCCGACGCGCTCCAGCAGGTCGCCGACCCGGCGGCGCAGCTCGGCGCCCTTGGCGATGCCGTTGACGAGCATCGGCTCGCCGATGATCTCGAGCAGCGTCATACGCGGGTTGAGCGAGGAGATCGGGTCCTGGAAGATCATCTGCACGTCGAGCCGGTAGGGCCGCAACCCGCGCTGCGACAGCCCGGCGAGGTCGACGGGCTTGCCCTGCCGCGTGCGGTACAGCACCTCCCCGCCGGTCGGGTCGATGGCGCGGGCGATGCAGCGCCCCAGCGTGGTCTTGCCGCACCCGCTCTCGCCCACCAGCCCGAAGGTCTCGCCCTCGTAGATGTCGAAATCGATGCCGTCGACCGCCTTGACGGTCTTGCTGACCGCCCCGGCCCAGGTCTTCTTGCCCCCGAAATGCTTCTTCAGGTCGCGCACCGACAGGATCGGCTCGCCGGTGAATATGCGTGCGGTCTGGTCCATGTCCCGCCTCCTATTTCGAGAACGGGTCGGCGGCATCGCGCGCGCCGTCGCCGACGAAGTTGAAGGCCAGCACCACCGACACGACGCACAGCGCCGGCCCGATCCACAGCCAGGGATAGAACTGGATGACCTGCACCTTCTGCGCTTCCTGCAACAGCACGCCCCAGCTCACGGTCGGCGCCTTCAGCCCGACCCCGAGAAAGCTCAGCGCAGTCTCGCCGATGATGATGCCGGGAATGGCCAGCGTTAGCGTGACGATGACATAGCTCATCAGGTTCGGCACCAGGTGCTTGCGGATGATGCGCCCCTGCCCCGCGCCGTAGAGCCGGGCAGCGGTGACGAAATCCTGCTCGCGCAGCGCCAGGAACCGCCCGCGCGCCACGCGCGCCGTCGAGGTCCAGGAGATCAGCGACAGCACCACGAGGATGGCGAAATACTGGTAGAGCGGCGGCCAGTCGCGCGGCACCGCCGCCGCCAGCCCGAGCCACAGCGGAATGGTCGGAATGGCGATGATCGCCTCGATGATGCGCTGGATGACGTTGTCGATCCAGCCGCCATAGAGCCCGGATATGCCGCCGATCACCAGCCCCAGCACCAGGCTGAGCAGCACCGAGATGATGCCGACCGAAAGCGAGATCTGCGCGCCGTAGACGAGGCGCGAGAACATGTCGCGGCCGAAATTGTCGGTGCCGGCGAGGTGGACGTAGCCCTCCTCGACGCCGAACAGGTGGATGTCGGTCGGGATCAGCCCGAACAGGCGGTAGTTTTCGCCGCGCGCGAAAAACGAGAGCGGGAACTTCTGCTCGGGATCGACGGCATAGACCGGGCTGAGCGTCGCCAGGTCCCGCGTCATGGTGTGCCCGTAGACGAAGGGGCGCAGATGGAACTGGCCGGTTTCGTCGAAAAAATGGATGCCCTGCGGCGGCGCGTAGAGGTTGCGCGTGCGCGTCTGCGGGTCGTAGGGCGCGACGAACCCGGCGAAGAGCGTCGCCAGATAGGCGAGGATCAGGAAGATGCCGGAGATCACCGCCAGCTTGTGCTTGCGGAACTTCCACCACATCAGCCGGCGCGGCGAGATGATGCGGGTCGCGACGCCGTCGGCCGGCGAGGCCGCTGCGGCGCGCGGTGCGGTGCTGGTCGCCTCGGCCGTCATAGCTTGATCCTCGGGTCGGCCCAGACCAGCAGCAGGTCGGAGATGAAGGTGCCGATCACCGTCAGGATGGAAAGCACGAAGATGATCGAGGCGGCGAGGAACATGTCCTGCGAGCGCACCGCGTTGAGCAGCAGCGGCCCGGTGGTCGGGATGTTGAGTACGGTCGCGGTGATCTCGGTGCCCGAGATCAGCGCTGGCAGCACGAAACCGATGGTCGAGAGCACCGGCGAGACCGCGACGCGCACCGGATACTTCATGATCAGGCGCCATTCCGACAGGCCCTTGGCGCGGGCGGTCTCGACATAGGCCTGGCTCAGCTCGTCGAGCAGCATGCCGCGCATCACGCGCATGGTGGCCGCGATGCCCGCCGTGCCAATGATCAATATGGCCACGGTCATGTTCTGCATCATGTTCAGAACCTTGCCGACCGACCAGGGCGCCAGCTCGTATTCGGGTGAGAACAGCCCGCCGACGCTGCCGCCGAAATAGCGGTAGCCGACATAGATGGCGATGATGGCGATCAAAAAGTTAGGGATCGCCAGCCCGATGAAGCCGATGAAGGAGAACAAATAGTCGAGCGGCGAGTACTGGCGCACAGCCGAATAGATGCCGATCGGGATGGCGAACAGATAGACGAAGATCGCCGTCGGAATGGTGATGGCCAGCGTCAGCGGCAATCGTTCGCCCAGCAGGTCGAGGACCGTGCGCTGGTACTGGAACGAGATGCCCATATTGCCTTGCAGCAGATTGGTCAGCCATCGCCAGTACTGGACGACGATGTTCTCATCGAGCCCGAACTGGGCGCGCAGCGCCGCGATTGCATCCGGCGTGATGATATTGCCGCCCGACAGCGTCGCCAGATACGAGTTCACGAAGTCGCCCGGCGGCAACTGGATAACGGCGAAGGCAATGATGCTGATCACGAACACCGTGACCAGCATCTGCCCGCAGCGTCTGATGGCGTAGTTCAACATGACACTTGGTTGGCTGTGGAGCGCACGGCGGCACCGAAGCGACGCAGCGCGACTACCCGTCCGTCAGGCACGCTCGCCGGCCCAGGCTCCACCTTCGAAGAAGGTCTGCTCGATCGGGTAGTTGTAGTTTCCGAGCCACGAGAAGCCTGTGAAGCCGTCCTGCGGATAATTGCGGAAATTGGTGCCCAGGATGACCGGAATCGGCACCTCGCCGACATCGCCGATGTTCCATAAATTGTTGGCGTTTAGCTCGAGGATCTCCATGCCGATCTCGTGCCGGCGGTCCTCGTCCACGGTCACCTGCATCTCATCGAACAGATCCTGCACCCGCCTGGCGTCGCCCTGGGGTTCCTCGCCCTGCTGGCCGTCCGAGGCATACCATTGGGCCCACGACATGCCCCAAACATTCCAGCCCGTCGTCAGATAGGGCACATGCCACTCGGGCGAATGCGGGAACATGGCGTCCGAGCACTTGTCACCGATCCAGATGCCGACTTCCATATCGTTGTTGTCGATCAGCGCACGCACCTGCTCGCGTGCGATGGTTCTGGCGTTGAAGGTGATGCCGACCTCGCGCATGAACTCGATGAACAGCTCGGCGACCGCCAGGCTTCCCGGATCGTCGACCGGGATGTCCATGTTCAGCACCAGCGGCTGGCCGTCCGAGCGCAGCCGCATACCTTGGCCATCACGACTGTCCAGCCCGACCTCGTCCAGCAGCGCATTGGCGGTGTCGGGATCGTATTCGGTATCCCGCGCCGCCCATTCATCGTTGCGCAGACGCGATCCCGGTATGACCTGCAGTTGTGACGGCACCGCGAAGCCGAGATAGACGATGTCGCCGATCTGCTGGCGGTCGAGCGCCAGCGAAAAGGCGCGTTTGAAGCGGATATCGCTGAAGAGTTCGCGCAGCACCGGGTCCTTGGCGGTGTGGTTGAACATGATGGTGTGCTCGGCAGCGCGGTCGGTCAGCCACAGCCGGACCTCGTAGTTTCCGCGTTCCTGGCCTTCGCGATAGAGCGGCAGATTGGTGAAGGTGGTATCGGTGTTGCACCAGTTCAATTCGCCCGCCGCAATGGCGGCGTCACGCACTTCGGCGCTCTCGAAATTGGTGAGAATGATGTCGTCGATATAGGGCAGTTGCTGCCCTTCCGGGTCGACCTTCCAGTAATAGGGATTGCGGTCGGTCACCATGATGTTGAGTGCCATGGCCTGGCTGAGCTTGAACGGCAGCAGGGTCGGCATATCGGGATTGTTGAACGGCATGAGCCACTGCACGTTCGATCGATTGTTGAACAATTCGGCCCAGGTCGAGAAGCCCGCCTGCGACACGCGTTGCGCCAGTTCGGCCTCGTCGGCGAAGTCGGCGTGAAACTGCTCGAGATAATGGCGCGGCAGGAAGCGCGGAATGGTCCCGCCTGGCCCATGTGCCAGCAGCCCCGGCAGGTTGGCGTGCGGAGCGGCGAAGGTCCATTGCACGGTATGGTCGTCGACTAACTCGAACTCGGGCACCTCACCCTGCACCGTGAACTGAGCCATCGGCGCCGGGCTCAGTTGCGGGTTGAGGTTGACGTGGTTCCACCAGAAATCAAACCCCGAGGCGTCAAACGGGGCGCCGTCAGACCATTTGATGCCGCGTCGTAGGTGCAGCACGAAGGTGCGTCCGTCATTGGTGTATTCCCAGCTCTCAGCCAGGTTGGGCTCGATCGACTGGCCGTCGCGACTGATGCGCAGGATCGGCTCCGGTCCCCAGGCCGAACGCGCCTGAAAGCCGCGATTTTGGATGATGCCGGTGCGCAGATGCCCGCCATAGACCCCGATCTCGTCGAACGGCTCGACCACCACTGGCGTTTCGGGCAGACGCTCCGCGACCGGCGGCAGTGCGCCCTGCGCCACCAGTTCGGCGAGTTGAGGCGCCTCCTTGTACTGCGCCCCCTGCGCGAGGGCGCGTCCCGTGGCACCCGTCAGCGCCAGCGCCGAGGTCGCCGCGGCGCCGAGCTTGATGAATTGCCGGCGTGTGGGCCGAAAAATGGTGGTCATGACTGTCCTCCCGGTTCCGACGGGGCGGCCTTTTCCGACCGGACCCCGCGCTCTCCTCCGGCGTCCCCGTGCCGTCTGGGTGCGGCACGTTCAGGACGCATTCATATATCATTCATGTAAACAGCGATCGCTAACGCTGTCGTTCGAGTTTCTTGTCGGAGAATTTCGAACACGCAGCGCGCTCAAGCATCAACCAAACGCGCGCAGCGAGCCTTCGCCGCCATACCAGTGCTGCGGGATGGCGTCGCGTTCGGCGTCCAGCAGGTCTTCGATCAGCGCTTCGGTGTCGCCGATCGAATTGGTCAGCGGATCGACCAGCAGCGCACGCCGCAACAGCGCGCGGTCCCCGCGGGCCACCGCCTCGGCGGTCAGCTCGTGGGTGTCGAGCACGATCTCCTGCATCGAGCGCAGCCCGCGCGGCATGTCGCCCACCGGGCGCGGGCGCGGGCCGTCCATATCGATGTCGCACAGAAGCTCGAGATAGGCGTCATCAGCCATGTTGGGCACGGCGCCATCATTGTAGGTATTGATATAAAACGGCTTTCCGAGATTGCCCACCATGCTCTCGATGATGTCGGTGGCGTGGTCCGGCCCAAAGGTCGTCATGTACTCGCCGATTGGCGTCTCGCCGGAAATGAACCGATCGATCTGCTCCCACATCTCGCGGTGGCGTTTGTAGCGTGCCTCGGTCTCCCACAGCGACAGCTCCGGAATGCTCTCCTCGGTCACCCCATGGCCCTGCCAGTAGCGTACATATTCCTTGGTGTGCGCCACGCAGGCCGGCACCTTTTCGAACATCTGGAAAAGCTGGTAGCCGATGGCGTTGTTGTGCACCGCCTTGGCGCCGGTATCGCCGCCATCGGTCTCGGTCGCTGCCTTGCGTCCGATATATTCGCCGATATCCGGCATTACGTCCCGGCCGTCGAATTCGGCCTTCAGCACCCAGGTAAAATGATTGACGCCGGTGATGCGCAGGTCGAATTTCCGATCTTGTTCCGCCGTCAGCTTCTCGCCGGGGCCGACGATGCCGGCGCGCTCGGCATACATGCGCTTGACGTGCGGCATGTGCAGGCTGTCGCAGAGCCCGAAGCTCTTCAGGTTCGGCGCGAAGCGCTTGAGTGCCATGCCGTTCACGGCCGAGGGGTTGATGTAGTTGATCACCCAGGCGTCCGGGCACAGCATCTCGATATCGCGGGCGCAATCGAGAATATGCGGCAGTTCGCGCATGGCTCGGAACACGCCGCCAGGGCCGATGGTGTCGCCTGAGCACATTCGGATGCCGTATTTCTCGGAGATCACCGTGTCGAGGCCACGATAGCGCACCGTATCCTTGGCGAAGCTGAGCACCACAAAATCCGAGCCGGGTAGCACGGCGCGGCGATCGGTGCTGGCTTCGATGGTGAGCGGAACGCCTTGGTCGGCAGCGACCATGCGCGCCAGCTTCTCGAGCTTGTCCAAGCGCTGCTTGTCGGTATCGACCAGCGCCAGCGTGCCGGTGTTGAGGTGCGGGGAATGCACCATCTGCCAGATCGCCTGGCGCCCGAAAAACAGGCTGCCCGCCCCGATCACCGTTACCTTGGGGCCATTCGCGGCCATTTGCTGCCTCCCTGCGGTCCTGCATGCGTTTGACAAGTGCGTCGTGCCCGACAACTATCGCGCTTCGGCGTCGACCGTCTTTCAGTTTTGCGGGGTGAGAAAATTGAACATCCGAACGTTCGAAATGTATCGCCGTCCAGACTTCCTCGTCCTCCCCGAACTCGTCAGCCTTGGTCTTTACGTCACGCAGGAGAGCCAGATTGGCGGGCCGCGCCACCAGAGCCCGGACGGGCTTGAGATCGGATATCTCGATAGCGGCTCCGTCGAATGGTGGGACGGCAAGCGCCTCGACGAGGCATCTCCCGGCAGCGTGCTGATCGATTATCCGGGCGATTGGCAGGGCGGTTCGGGCGCTATCGTGCATCCATGCACACGCTACTGGATCCGCTTCAATTTTCCCCAGCGCGGCACCCTGCCCGGCATGTGCCAGGAGACGACTGACGAGATCGGTGCCATCTTCGCCGACATGCGCCGGCGCCATTTCCCCGGCTCGCCGCGCCTCAAGGAGTTGTTCTCGCTGCTGCTGGCTGAGCAGCGTGAGCCGAACGAGTTGTCGGTCGAATTCAGTCGCGCCGTGTTCCATCAATTGCTGATGACGGTGGCTCGCGACTACCAGGCCGAGCAGGAGAAACAGTTCTCCGAGCCGGTGCGCACGGCACTGTCGATCTTCGAGGCGCATATCACGGGCGATGTCTCGGTCGAGGGGGTGGCCGAGTCGGTCGGGCTATCGACCGGCTATTTCCACGAGGTGTTCCACCGCGAGACCGGCTACACGCCGAGCCAGCATCACATGCGCCGCCGCATCGACGTTGCCAAGCGCCAACTGATCACCGGGCTGACCAGCGTCACCGACATCGCGCTTGAGCTCGGTTTCTCCTCAAGCCAGTATTTCTCCACCGCCTTCCGCAAGGTGGTTGGTTTGACGCCGGTGCAGTACCGCCATCTGCGCGCCTCGACGCCGGATGACACCATCTATTCCAACGTCGCCATGGTGCCGCGCGCCCGGCCCGGTGTCTCCGGCGTGCGCCGATGAGCTGCATGACCACGCTCTATCCGCCTGAGTTCTACACCGACAGGCGTAAGCACACCGCCCATGCCGCAGCGCGTCTCCTCGCCTGCCTGCCGCCCGATCTGCCACGCAGGCGTGTCGCCGATATCGGCTGCGGCACCGGCACATGGCTCGCCGCCGTCCTCGAAGAAGGCGCCGAGGCCGCCTATGGCCTCGAAGGTGACTGGGTGACGCCGGACATGCTTGACGACGGACGCATCGTCTTTGCGCCGCACGATCTCGAACAAAGCTTCACCCTGCCGCCGGTGGATCTTGCACTTTGCTTCGAAGTCGCCGAGCATCTTTCGGCTGAACGTGCGCCGGGGTTCGTCTCAGACCTCGTGGCGTTAGCACCATCTGTGCTGTTCTCGGCCGCGATTCCCGGCCAGGGCGGAGTCGGTCATGTCAACGAGCGCTGGCAGAGCTGGTGGGCGCACTTGTTCGCGTCGCATGGTTACACGGCCCATGACCTAATCCGTCCAGTCGTCTGGGCCGACGACGCCATTCCCGCCTGGTATCGACAGAACACCATCCTCTACCTCGCACCGGGCTTTGCCATGCGCCTCGCGCTGACGCCGACCCACCCGTTCCTGCTCGACGCGGTCCATCCGGCTTTCTGGGAGCGCGCCAACCGGGAGCTCGCCTATGCCGGCGCCCTGCCCGAATCCGAAGTGCTGCGTCGACGCGCCCAGGGCTTCGATTGATTGAGTGCAGTCTGCCATTGCGCGCCGCGCACGCCGGCGATCCAGTTGGCGCCTATATTAGAGAGCGCCCTCGATACCGCGACTAGAGCACTAGTTCGTCCGATCCGCAGCAGGATCGAGCGAACGCTCTCGCGATTCATCCCGGTGGGCCGCCGGCGCGTCTGAGCATCACCCCCACTCCCGCATCGTTCTCCAGAAAGACTACCCCCGCGCCCTCGAGCGCCGCCTGCAGCTTGAGCAGCGTCGCATCGCGGGGCTCCCTGCCCTCGGACTCGAATGTCGCCAACGTCTTCCTCGTCACCTGGGCAAGCGAGGCTAAGTCGTCCTGCGTCATACTGAGCAGGCCCCGCGCGGCGCGCACCTGTGCGGCGGTTATCGTCATCGGCTCATCCCCGGCGAATCGAGCGAAACCCTTCGTTAACCATCGCTAGCATGAGTTACCCATTTTGTAGTCATATCTATTGTGCTGCAATCCGGTTTGTCCTATCTCGATCCTCACACGAACGGCCCATCTGTCGTGACCTTTCTGGGCAGGACGACCTGTCCGTATCCCGCCTGGTAGCGACGGTTATCCGTCTGCAACCTGCGCGTCGGTGAAGTCATAGCAATCCAGTCGACCGCTCCGGAAACCTCCGTTCCGGGCAAGGAGAAGTTTTGGCCCACGCCATGCATGGTGCTGCCGCACCGACTGCCACCGTCGCCGCGCGCGATTTCCGCCGCACCCGCCACATCAAGCGCAACATGAAGCTGCACCAGCAGATCCGCGACCTGATCAGCGCCAACCCCGCCTGCAAGTATATCGGGGGCAACGCGCCGGTGGAGGCGCTCGCCAGCCGTCTCGGCTTCATGCCGCATGATCTCGCCATCGCCGACGTGAAGATCGGGCGGCGTATCCTGACCCTGATCTGCGTCCCTCATCGCGTCTGGGACAATCCCCTGCCCTCGGCCCTCGTCATCGACCTGCGTGTCAAGGCGCGTCTGGCCGGTCACGTCGCGATCCTCGTACCGCAGGCCGTGGTGGAACGCGAGCCCCGCCTGGGCAACAGCCAGCTTCTCGCCCGCACTGCCAGGATCAAGGTGGACGCCACCTCCCGCATGGCCGTGCTTGCCCACCTGATC
The DNA here is from genome assembly GCA_023387585.1 of Pseudomonadota bacterium. Lineage (GTDB taxonomy): Bacteria > Pseudomonadota > Alphaproteobacteria > Rhizobiales > Devosiaceae > Devosia. The sequence goes on along the minus strand of JAEWHZ010000252.1, from coordinate 30,870 downwards.
GAGAACGGCGCCTCCTGCCTTTCCGAGCTGGCGGGGCTGGTCACGCACCCCGATCCGTTCGGCGCCGTGCTGCAGCTCGTGACCACGGGCGCCATCGCACTCGATCTCAACACGTGCATCACGCCCTACAGCATGGTGGACATCGCCTGTCCCGCCGGCGCCCGCGCCAACTAGGAACCCCGACATGACCATCATCTTTCCCGGTGGCGGCGATCCCGTCTCCACCGTCGAGACCTTGCGCGCGCTCGCCGACGATCTCGAACGCATGACCATGTTCGTTCCCGGTGACGCCGAGCTTGCGGACGCGCCGCTGCTCAAGGACTGGGACTTCGCGATGTGTGCGGCCCCGGTGCTCGACGGCTTCGTCGTGGGGCACCCGGTTCTCGGCTGTCGCGAGGTCCTCACCTCCGAGGTCTTCGCCATCGACGCGGACTTCCGCTGGGCCCGCACCTTCAACCGCTTCTACCGCCTCGGCGCGACCGCAGGCCAGGAGACCAACTGATGACCAACCGCGATGAAGTGCCGTACAGCCTCGAGGTCGAGGATTTCGTGGGCAAGACGCCGAGCTTCGCAAAGAAGGCCCGGAAGGGCGACCGTCCGTCCGCCCGCGAGGTGCTGGCCGAACTGGCGCTCGACAAGGTCATGGACACCGCCATGCGCAGCCGCCTCGTCAACGGGCGGATCCGTGCGCTGGTAGTGGAGGTGCCGGACGGCACCTGGGTGCATCCGGTGATCGAGGCGATCGACTCGTTCGTCGACTTCAATCCCCACAAGATCGCCCGCACGACCGTTCCGAAGGCCAATGACCGTGGCGATCCCCGGCTTGCCGATGTGCTCCGTTCGGGGCGCACGGTCGTCGCGGCCGCCACGGATGCCGATCTCTCCCTGCCCGAATTGCTGCTGTCCATCGCCGATGTACGTGTGGCCATCGGCATGGCCGACGCCGGGATGGTCTCGGAGACCATCAAGCGCGTCCAGGGCGGACGCGTTCCGCCCCGGGTGCAGGACCTCCGCGTGGACCTCTTAAGTTTCGAGGAGATCACCGCGCTGATCATCGATGGCGGCAAGGCGTCGGAGACCGTGGAACGGCTGGAAGCTCTCGTTGCTTCGAAGCTGAAGCGGAAGGCGGCGGCCACGAAGTCCCTGCCTAAGCTGGCCGATGCCATCGAATACGGAGCCGCCCGCGAGTGGGCTCTGGACCTGCGCGACGATATCGCCGACGCCCGTGCCGGCAAGATCGGCTGGGATCAGGTCGACAAGGGGTGTGTCCTCCACGGGCCGCCAGGCACGGGCAAGACCCTGCTCGCCCAGATGCTCGGCGAAGCCTGTGGCGTGCCCACGATCGTCGCCAGCGTGGCGGAATTCTTCGCCACGAGTTCCGGATATCTCGACGGCGTCATCAAGGCCCAGCGCAAGGTGTTCGCCGAAGCGCGCAGCAAGGCACCGTGCATCTTGTTCCTCGACGAACTCAACGGCATGCCGAACGCCGATAATGTTGGCGACCGCAACCGCGACTACTGGATGCCTGTCATTCTTGACTTCTACACGCTGCTCGATGGCGCCATGTCCGACCGTGACGGTGTCATCGTCATCGGCGCTACCAACCGCATCGAGGACATCCATCCGGCCATTTTGCGTCCGGGTCGCTTGGAGCGGGCGATCCATGTCCCGCCTCCCGACGAGAAGGGTGTCGAGCGCATCATGCGCCACCACCTGGCCGGGGATCTCGCCGATGCCGACATTGCCGCGTTGGCGGTCTTCGACACGATCCGCGGCGTCACCGGCGCGGTGATCATGGAACAGGTTCGCGCCGCGCGCAGGACGGCCCGGCGGGCCGGTCGACCGATGCAGTTGGAAGACCTGTCGGCACAGGTCATGGGCGAGGACAAACGGGACGAGCAGAGTGTCCGCCGCGCGGCAGTCCATGAAGCCGGTCATGCCGTCGCCGGCATCCTCGGCGGGGCAAGCCTTGAGTTCGTGAACGTGATGGGCACGGAACACTTCGGCGGCGGGACAAGATTCCAGAGCGACGACACCTTCTTTTCCACCCGGTCCGACTACGACCGGCAGGTGGTCATGCTGCTCTCGGGACGGGCCGCAGAAGAGGTGGTGCTGGGCGAGCCGTCCCAGGGCGCGGGCGGTTTGGCGACCTCGGATCTCGCGAAGGCGACGCAGATCGTCGCCAGCATGTTCGCCAGCGTCGGCCTGGGCGACACTCTGGCCTTCCGCGCAACAATCGAGTCATCGATGGAACTTGTCGCGATTGACCGGGCGTTCGAGATGAAGGTCAACAAGACCCTGGCCGACCTCTATGAACGCGCCCTCGCCCTGATGCGCGAACATCGTCTCACGCTCGAAGCCATCGCCGACAGCCTGGTCGAAAAACAGATCCTGACAGGCCCGGAAGTCGAATCGATCATGGCGTTGACCCCGGCACCGGCAGCGTCAACCTAGCGGCTGCGCTGTCGGTGCAGGCGGAACAAAAACGGAAGTTACCGAAACATGGTGTTGCGGTTCTGCCACTAGATTAAATGCAATCAATCCGGTGATCGGCGATTTTCACCCCGGATTGTAAATCCGCAAATGGGATCAGCGGCTTACGGAAAAGCCGACTTCCAATCCACGGAGTCTCCGGAAACTCCGGGAGTTCTGCGGTCGAATTTCAGTCGGGATTTTAAGTCGCGACGCCAACCGTCTCTGCATGCTGGTGAAAAGCGTTTCGGGAGCCGCTGAAAAACCGGTCTCGGAAAAATCGTACGAGGGGGACTTCACAACCGACCTGCCCTGCACTCATCTCCTGGACGCCGCCAACCGGCGGAGACGAAAATGCCCGGACCCCGCAAAGGGTCCGGGCATCGAATAGCAACCCGGTCGCCGTTCTTCCTGGCAGTCGCGCGACGACCGAACACACAACGAACGAACGTCGTGTTCGCCCTACATGAAGCTTGCACCTTCGGGTGTCAAGCCGACTGGACGGGCCGGCATGACGAAGGATGGATCATGCCTGACGACACCTATCATCAACACCGCCTGGCTCTCGTCACCCGCGGTTACACCAATTGCATCATCGCTATCGGCAACATCAGCCCCGAGAGCTGGGAGGGGATCAGCGCGAGCGACATGTCGGACACCGCGATCGCCTCGATGATGGAGGATTGCGCCACGTTTCTGGACGAGGCGGACCGCCTGCATCCCGATGGCGGCGCAGGTCTCGACGCCATCGACGCGTTCAGCATTCTCGGCTGGTGCTTCGGCCTCGCCCGCTTGGGCCTGGCGCCCGATTTCGAACTGAGCTTCGGCTGGCCGCTCGGACGTCAGCTGACCCACCTGGCCCTGCGTTTCGATCCTATCGACATCGGCCTGTCCGCCGACCGGAAGATCGTCTTCACGCCTTAGCGGCTGCCGCAGAACCTAATCGAGAAAGCCGGCTCTCCACTACCAGTCCAAGGAACTGCAGAACGTCCGCCGCTCGCTCGGGGGCAAGCCCACGCTGGTGCGCGTCGATACCGACGACCTCGGCCATGTGTCGGTCCGCAGCGGAAGGGGCTGGGTCACGGTTCCCTGCTCGACGCCCGGCTTCGACGGCATCTCGCTCGATCACTGGCGCCAGACCCAGACCGAGCTGCGCAGGAAGTTCGCGTCGGTCGCCGCCCTCTCCGAGGCCATCGTCCACCAGGCCCTGATGGACCTCGGCCAGCGCATCGGCGAGCTGACCGAGCTCTCCAAGGTGCCTTCGCCCATCATGAACTCCGAGCAGTTCGTCGCTTTCGACCGCGAGCTCGCGCGCGGCTTCGGCATCGTCCGTCCCGAAGATGGCGAGCTTCCGCAGATCGACGATGTCGATACCGGCCCGATCGCCCTCAAGGACGACGAGGCCGAGGAACTCGGCACGTTCTCCTTCCCCGTCTTCGACGCCGAAGACGACGACACCTTCACGGAGTGAGGTGCGTGGGTTGCTCGTCGAGAGGAGCGACTTCATGACCGTGGCCGAGATCAAGGTCGCACTGTCCTGTGCGAGGGTGGCCGTCGACGGTCTGATCGAGGTGAATGCTTTGCCCCTCGTCTCGCGCATGAACCCTTTGAACCATCGCCCGACACGCTTGGTATCGAGAGATGCGGTCGCCAAGTTTGCCGCGACCTACGTATCAGTCCATAGCTTGGCCAAGACGATCGGACGGCACGGCAAGTGGTTGATGCGGCGCCTGAATGAGGCAGGTATTCCTCCAGACATTCCGGCCGACATAGTTCCTAGCGGCTTCTATCTCCGCTCGAAAGTACCCGAGATGCTCGCTGCCATATGATAAGTGACGGTGACGAACCAGCCCCGCTTCGGCGGGGCTTTTTTTGTCATGGCGGGACACCATCAGTCCTGCGCGCCAAGGCGTCGATTTCGCAGCAGGGGTAGCGCAGCACTGATGGTGGGTAAACGTCTCGAATTGCGCAGCGGGAAAAACTAAGACCTTGATCGGACTGCGATTTTCTCGAGCACTGCGCCAACTTGTTTGGTGTCGTACATGTGCCTGACACCATAGGTTAGGCAAAAACCCAGCATAGTGCCGCGCAATGACCAGTAACAGTTCCGCGCATCATTGGTGAGAAACACAAAGGCCCCGGTATCCGGGGCCTTTCTCCTTTTTTGGATTTCCTGCGCATCGCACTACCACTGCGTCGGCCCCGAGTGACGCCATTAGGAGCCCGGTTGTGGAACACGTGGGCCTCGATGGTCACCCTGGTGCACACTGGCGGGGGAAGGTCGAGATGCTGTTCGCCTACTTCACGTGCGATCGCAGGTGCCGTCGCCCTTGGTTGTACGGCACCTGCGGCGCCCACGACGAGTTCCTACTGGCCGCAATTGTTCAAGTCTCAGCAAACTCGCCCAGCTGAGGCCGAAAGCCGCTCTCGCATATGCGGCTGCCGTCATGATCCTCCTGCGGCGTATCGCTCGCGCCCAATGAGTTTCGGTACGGACTCTGAGAGGTGCACCAGAGGTCATTGGCGCAGGGTGCGACCGGGAATGCACCGACCTAGAGTCCGTCCGTTTTATTCGGAATCTCGATAGGGATTCCCTATGCTGTGAATTTGTGATTCAAGCTGTTGGCGGCCAGCAGCGATGGCGCGAGCCTATTCTGAGGATTTGCGCAAACGTTTTTGTCGGGCGCTGGAGAGGGGGATGACGCTGAAGGCAACGATGCAGGGATGACCGAGTCAGGGGCGGAATCGTCGCCTGAAGCGCGTAGAGACAGTCATCCAAGGGCAGCAAGGTGTGCCGCCGGAAGGCGACGATGATGGCTTCCTCCTCCGCCGACAGAACCGTCGGCAGATCGGCTGTCGAGGTTCGCTTTTTCCACTTCGCCACGGTCTTCTGGTTGATCCCGTAGCGCTTGGACAGAGCTCTCAGGTTCTCTTGACTATGTTGTATCGCGCGATGGACCGCTGCTGTCGTCGTGGCGCTCCGATGGTGAACTTGGCCCATAGTGCTTCCTTCCATTCCTGCGAAAAGATTGCACCATCAAAATCTGGGATCAAACACCTAGGGTGGTCCGGTGTCGGCGCCGGCCTCGTACCTGGCCTCGGACGATATGGCCGGCCTGTGGCCCCGTGTCAGGCATGGTGGCAGGCAGTCAGGCGTTGTGGCTCGATCTCCCTTAGGGCGGGGACGACCGTCGCGCAGATCTCCGTGCGACGGGGACAGCGATCGCGAAACGGGCAGCCTTCGGGCCGGACAAAGCGGCTCGGCGGCTCGTCCGGCTCTATCGAACCGGTGATCCTCCTGCTCGGATCGGGGCGCGGGATGGCCTCGATCAGCAGTTCGGTATAGGGGTGGCGCGGGTGGAGGAAGAGAGACTTGGCCGGGGCGATCTCGACGATCTGACCCATATAGAGCACGACCACCCGATCCGATATCTTGGCCACCACACTCAGATCGTGGCTGATGAACAGCAGCGTCAGGCCCAGCCGCGCCTTCAGCTCTCCCAGCAGGTTCAGCACCTGCGCCTGAATGGAGACATCCAGCGCGGACACCGGCTCATCGGCAATCACAAGCTCGGGTTCGGGCAGGATGGCGCGGGCGATGCCGACGCGCTGGCGCTGGCCGCCCGAAAGCTCGTGCGGGAAACGATCGGCAAAGCGGGCACCGAGGCCGACGCGATCCAGCGCTTCGCCCACCCTCTCCGCCCGGTCCCGGCGGCTCTTGAAAATGCGATGGATATCGCCCGCCTCAGCCACGCTGTCCCCGACCGAACGACGCGGATCGAGCGAGGCGTAGGGGTCCTGGAAAACCATGCGAATGCGCAGGCGGGCACGGGCCAGCGCGCGGCGTTCCAGTGTCAGCAGATTGGCGCCGTCATAGATGACCTCTCCCCCATCGGCCCACGTCAGGCCCATGACCGCCCGGGCGAGCGAGGATTTCCCGCACCCCGATTCGCCCACGATGCCCAGTGTTTCCCCCGCCCGCACCGCGAGGGAAATATCGTCCACGGCGCGGACCTCATGGCGCTGCCCACCCCGGCTGATGCGGTAGACTTTTCTAAGATTGCGGATATCCAGCACCGTATCGCTCATGCCGGCACGTCCCGGTTCAGTGGAAAGTGGCACTGTGCCGACTGCCCGAATTCATTGGACAGGATCGGAACGGGCCCCCGGCGACATCGGTTCTGCACCCGGCCGCATCGGGGCGAGAAGGGGCACCCCTCGCCGACCTCGCCCGGGCGCGGCGCGCTGCCGGGAATCGTGGCGAGCAGCGGGTCGTCGGAGGACGGATCGGGCAGGCAGGCCATCAGCCCAGCGGAATAGGGATGCAGCGGGGCCTCGAACAGCGGCACGACATCGCCGGTCTCCACCAGTCCGCCCGCATACATCACGGCCACTCTGTCGGCCAGTTGCGCCACAACGCCCAGATCGTGGGTGATGAACAGCACGCCCATGCCAAGGCTGTCGCAAAGCTCGCGGATCAGGCCCAGCACCTGTCGTTGCACCGTCACGTCGAGCGCGGTGGTCGGCTCATCGGCGATCAGCACGGCGGGACGGCAGGCCAGCGCGATGGCGATCATCACACGCTGGCGCATCCCGCCCGAAAGCTCATGCGGGAAGGCATCGAGCTGATGGGCCGCATCGGGTATGCGCACCAGATCCAGCAATTCGCGCGCTCGCGCAGGCGGGGAGGCGTCGCGATCATGCACACGCACCGCTTCCTTTATCTGGTCGCCAATCCGCAAGACGGGATTGAGCGAGGTCATCGGCTCCTGGAACACCATAGCGATTCGTCCGCATCCCTTGCGCACGCGGTGATGGGGCGCAAGATGGGTGATATCGGTGCCCTCGAGCACAATTTCCCCGCCCGTCACCCCGATTCCGTGCGGCAGAAGGCCCATGGCCGCGAGCGAGGTGATGCTCTTGCCGCAACCGGATTCCCCGACGAGACCCAGGATCTCGCCGGGCGCGATATCGAAGGATGCGCCCCGCACCACCGGCAGGGTCCCGCCTACGGAAACGACCAGATTGGAAACGGACAGGATCGGCGTGCTCATTTGCGCACCATGTCGCGGAAACGCGGGTCCATGCGGTCGCGCAGCCAGTCGCCGACGAGGTTCAGGGAAAACGCCGTCAGCACGATCATCAGTCCCGGCCAGAGCAGAAGCCACGAGGCACGCGTGATGTAGATGCGCGATTCCGCCAGCATATTGCCCCAGGAGGGGACATCGGGCGGCGCCCCTAGGCCGAGGAAATCTAGTGCGGCGGCACCCAGTTGCGCGAAGGCGAACACGAAGCTGGCCTGCACCATCAGGGGCGAGATCATGTTGGGTAGGATATGACGGGTCACCACCCACCAGGTTCCTGCGCCCATGCTGCGTGCGGCTTCGACATAGGGTTCGACGCGTAGGCGCAGCGCCACGCCATAAACGATGCGCGCCGTTGTCGTCAGATAGATCAATCCGATGGCGAGGATGGCGTTGAACACACCCTGCCCGAGGATCACGATCAGACCGAGAGCAAGCAGCAGCGAAGGGAAGGACATCAGCACATCCACCATCCGCATCAGCACCCGTCCCAGGCGGGGATAAAGCGCCGAAAGCACCCCGATGGGCACTCCCGATGCCAGCGCGAATGCCACCACCCCGACCCCGATCAGCAAGGCCAGCCGCGCGCCGTAGACGACGCGGCTGAACGTATCGCGTCCGAAATGATCGGTCCCCATCAGATGCGCGCCGCCCGGAGGCGACAGACGGTTCGCCGGATCGATCGCATCTGGCGGGAAGGGCGCGATGAGCGGCGCGAAAGCCGCATTGACAACGATCAGGATCAGGAACGCCGCACCGAGCATCGCAAGCGGACGCGTGACGACCAGTCGGGTGAGGTTTCGTAACTGCTCGATCATTCGAGTTCCACCCGCGGATCGAGCATCCTGTAGGAGAGGTCCACTAGCAGATTGATGACCAGATAGAGACACACGATGATCAGAATGACCCCCTGAATGACCGGATAGTCCCGCCGCAATATCGACTGGATGACGGTGCGCCCGACCCCGGGCAGGGCGAATACGGTCTCTGTGACCACCGCCTCGGAAATGAGGGCAGCGAAGGTGAAGCCAAAGGCCGAGACCACGGCAAGCAGCGCATTGCGTAGGATATGGCGCACTACTACGCGGGCCGGGCTGATGCCCTTGGCATAGGCGGTCCTCACATAGTCCTCGCGTGCCACATCCAGCATCGAGGCGCGGGTCAGCCGCAGGATCAACGCCGCGTTGGGGGCCGCTAGCGCAATGCTGGGCAGGATGAGATAGCGCAGGTTCGCCAGCCCGCCTTCCTCAAAGATCGAAGGATAGCCGGAGCTCGGAAACCAGCCGAGCCCGGCCGCGAAGATCAGGATCAGGTAGAGGCCGACCCAGAAGGTGGGCACCGAGGCCAGCAGCATCGCGAGGCCCGAAAGCCCTTGATCGGTCCAGCGCCCCTGCCGCAGGGCGGCCAGAACGCCGACCGGAATACCGAAGCCTGCGACCCATACGATGGTCATCGTGGCCAGCAGGATCGAGGTCTCGGCCCCCTCCGCGATCACCTGGGTGACCGGTGTCTCGAAAAAGACCGAATGGCCCAGATCGCCCTGCAGGGCATTGCCCGCCCAGATGAGATATTGCACCACGATGGGTTCATCGAGGCCGAGCCGCTCCCGCAGGGCCGCCACCTGGTCGGGTGTCGCCCCATCGCCCAGCATGACATAGACCGGGTCGCCGGGGATCAGGTGTATGAAAGCGAAAATCACGACGGATGCGGCGATCAAGGTCATGATCGCCGCACCCATGCGTCTTATGACGTAGCGGAGCATCTAGAACCGATCCCCGGGTCGGCCTATTTCGTTGCTCCCCAGAAATAGGGGAAGGCAGGCGCGGTGTCCCATGGCGTGGACAATGCGGGCGAGGCGATGTCGAAGGAGTAGACATTTCCGACCTTCACCACTGGCACCTGTTCGTAGATGAGCGCCTGCAGTTCTCCCCAGGCGGCCACGCGCGTTTCAAGGTCCGACGTGCCGGTGAATTCTGCGGCCAATGCCTGCTTCTCCGGTGATCTCCACCACCCGGCATAGCTCTCGTTCATCACGGTGAGCAGCACCGGATCGGGAATCGCGCCATGATGGGTCATGAACAAGTCCCATTCGGAGGGCTGGCCGCGCAACGTCAGCAGGGTCGCCCAGTCGACAACCACCATCTGGACGTTGATGCCCGCCTCGGCCAACTGGCGGGTAAACACCGCGGCCTGGTCGAAATGCTCCTTGTAGTTGGTCGAGACCAGCAGCTTGATCGGCGTGCCGTCATATCCGGCCTCGGCCGCCAGCTCCCGGGCCTGTTCCGCATCGCCGGCGTTATAGGCCTCCGTGCCCAAGGTGCTGTGCCAGACATTACCCTCGGGGAAGAACGAACCGTCGGCCCTGAACAGTTCGGGCTCACCCACCGAAACCTGCAGTGCCTGCTCCATGTTCAGCGCGGCAAGGATGGCCTGGCGCAGGGTGTAGTTGTCCTCCAGCGGGCCGGTCTCGGAATTCATGAACATCAGGCCGAAGAGCGGGGCCGAGCTGATCTTGATCTGCACCGCCGGATCATCCCTGACGAGGCCGTAGAGATCGCCCGAGATGTATTCGGCATAATCGTAATCGCCGGCCTGAACGCCGCTCATGCGGGTGCCCACATCGGGAACGGGGATGAATTGCAGCCTCTCGAACAGCGCCTCGCGCCCGCCCGCCTCGCCATCGAGAGGGGCATCGATCCTTGCGTAATCGTCGAAGCGGACAAGCTCGACATAGCGGTTCGGGCGAAGCTCCCCGAATTGGTAGGGACCGGTGCCGATATAGTTCTCGGGGGAAATGGTATCCCCGCCCGCGGCGCTGGCCACCTCGGCCGGATAGATCACGGGGCCGCCATTGGGATAGGCCAGCAGGCTTTTCCAGGCGCCGTTAGGGGCTGAAAGGGTAAGCGTCACCTCGAGCGGCCCCGTCGCCTCGACCGTCTCGAGACCGAGCAACTGGCCGCGTGAACCGAATTCGGCCCAGCGGCTGAGCGAGGCCGCGACGTCGTCGGCGGTCATCACATCGCCATTGTGGAAAACCACACCGTCGCGCAGGGCGATGGTGATGGTTTTCTCATCCTCCGAGATCGTCTCCCCGGTTGCCAGGAACGGTTGCGGTGTGGCCGAGCCATCGAACGCATAAAGCATCTCGAACATATGCTGGGCGATGGTCGAGGCGAGGGTCGCCGTACCCATCTGGATGTCGAGGCTGGGCGGTTCGCTGACGGTTGCGTAACGCAGGGTCTGCGCCGTGACGGGCGATGCCGCCAAAGCGACAAAGGCGACACCCGCAAGTAAGTGTACAAATTTCATAAGTCGTTCCTCCTTGTTGGCGCCTGTTGGTTCAGACGCAGGTATAGCCGCCGTCGATGACGAGGCTGGCGCCTGTCATGAAACGCGCGGAATCAGATGCGAGATAAAGCGCCAGGGCGCCGATATCCTCTGGATCGCCCATGGTGCCCATGGGTATGCCGGCAACGATCCCCTTTATGATCTCGGGATTGCTGCACTGCCATCTCAGGTTCGGCTCGGTCGCGAAGACGCCGGGACAGATGACATTGGCGGTGATGCCGTGGGGCGCCCAGTCGACGGCAAGCGTGCGGGTGAACTGCACGACCGCCGCTTTCGCGGTCTCGTAGTGCCGCCCCCCGATCCCCTTGCCCGCCACCATCGCGTTGATGGAGGCTACGTTGATGATCCGCCCACCCTTGCCTGCCGCGATCATCGCCCGGCCCAGAATGCGCGAACACAGATATGTCGAGGTGAGGTTCAGATCCATCATCTCGCGCCATGTCGCAAGATCGAGGTCTGTCGTGGCGATGTTGACGCGCCGGCCGCCGACATTGTTGATCAGGATATCGAATGTCCCGATCTCATCGAGCGCACGTTGGCAGGCCAGCTCCGTCGCCTCGGGGTTCGAGATATCGGCCTCCAGCGCCCAGATAGCGCGCCCCAGGGCCCGAATCTCGTCCCCGGTATCGTCCAGCGCCGCGGAAGGACGAGCGACCAGGGCGATATCGGCCCCCGCGCGCGCCAGCGCCAATGCCATTTCCCGACCGAGCCCCCGGCTGCCCCCGGTTATGAATGCCCGTTTCCCCCCCAGGTCGAAGAGCCCGCTCATGATCTCGTCGCTCTCAGAGCGGCAGGAGGTCGTATCGGGCGGAACGGGACATCCACAGTCCACAAAAAGGACGGACACCTGGGCGCCATCACGCAGCCCGCCAGATGCCGGCACGGGCGATGCCGACCGATGTCAGATACCGGTCATGGTTAACCACGACCCCCATCACGTCATCGAGGGCGATGTCGCCTGTCACCTCGCGAAAAACGCTCACATCCCCCACCGCGCCGACGCCCAGATGACCCAGATCCTCGCGTCGCAAGGCATGCGCGGGCGCGACGCTCGAAGCTTGCACCACTTCGGGCAAGGACCAGCCAAGCGCCATGAACTTGGTCATCACCCGCAGATTGTCGTGGGCCGGGCCATCGATGCAGAAGGCGTGAACATCCGATGAAATGACGTCGGGACGGAAGCCCGCGGCCAGCATGGCCCTGGCCGATTTCCACGAGAACGACCCCTGTCCATGGCCGATGTCGAAGATTACGCCCCGGGCGCGCGCCGCGCGCACCTCGTCTCGCACCGTGCCGTCGCCATGCATGGGCGCATTCGGGAACGGACGGAAGCAATGGGTCAGCACATCGCCCTTTCGCAGCCGCGCAACCACCTCGCCATAGCTTGGCGGCGGGTGGTCGATATGCACCATCAGCGGAAGGCCAGTCTCGTCCGCCACGTCTAGCGCCACATCCAGCGGCATGATCCCCGACGGCCCCGAAGCATTAGCCCCGAGGCGCACCTTGATGCCGATCACCGTGTCGGGATTGGCCCGTGCGAGCGTCGCCGCCTCGCGGGCGGCCATCAGACGCATATTGTCGGATTCGCCGACCCGCACGCCGTTGGAAAATGCATAAATCCCGGCAAAGCTGACATGCAGGTAAGCCAGAATCCTGCAAAAGGCAGGCGCGATCAGATGCTTGCGAAAACCTGCATAATTGCCCGGCCCCGCGCTCCCGGCATCCACCAGCGTGGTACAAGCTGATTTCACCGCATATTGGTCGGGGTCGACGCCCAGCGATGTCCCACCCCAATAGACGTGGGTATGCAGATCGATCAGGCCGGGGGTCACGATTGCCCCGGCGGCGTCGACCGCTTCGGCATGCGTCGGCGCATCGATCCCGACCCCGGCAATCTTGCCGTCCAAGATCACCACGTCGGCGATCGCGTCAATGCCGTTGGCAGGGTCGATGACGCGTCCGCCCCTTATGACGAGGTCCCCCGTCATGGGCTAACCCGGAAAGGCGGAGTCATGGCCCCCGGGCCCCTGCTTGGCGCGCTCCTGCGGCGCCTGAGGGCCGGTCGTTCCGAAAGACAGCACCGCAGACCCCATCACGGGGCCGGCTTGCGGACAATGAGGATGCAGATCGTTAAACACTCTCGTTCCCGTAACAAGTCAGACGCGAATTTCATTGATGCTGCGGCAAACTGTGTAAATATCTTACAACAGTGTCAAGAGGCTCGCCTGAAAGGCGTATTCGGATGGCGCCGGGGTCGCCCTCCAGTTGTATGATTTTCTACCAATTCTATATGGAAGCTGCCCTGACGATGCCGAGCATTCGGCACGAGGCGAAAATGGGCGTCGGCCGCTGATCCGGCGCCGTACACCGGGCCTTTAGCCCGAACAGCGCAGGCCTGACATCGACTGCCGGATGAAGGATGCTCCTGCTTCGTTCAGCGCCTTTCGAGGCGGGCGAGGGTGTCCGCCGGTCTTGGCGATATGTGTCAAGCCGTCTTCGTTTCGCTGAAATTTCTTTACACCGTCGCGTAAAGCCTGGCCGACGAGATGCCCAGCTGCTCTCCCCCGTATGGACGAGATTCACGGGTAGGCGCATCCAGCGGGCATCGCCAGGCGAACCGACGACGACCCGGAAGCGAGTCGTAACCTCACGCGGCGACTAAACATCATCGCGCTATGATCGGCACCTTCACCTGCCCCCGCGGATGCGGTTAGTGCACGGGGGGCGTGCGTATCGAATCCTACGTTTCCTATGCACGATACGCTGTTGACGACTCTTTCCCCGCCGGGCAAGTGTCATTCATGGGCCGACCGAAACAGTTCGATGAACGGATTCAGCTGACGCTGGTTAAGGGCACTACCGGAAGGATCGATTCCCTCCTGGCGGACGGCGAGTACCGCTTGGACTTCATCCGCACGGCAATAGAAGCTGAGATCAGGAAGCGGAGCCGGAAGTCTGGAGAGGCTCAGCAGTCCACTAGCAAGAAGCCATCGTAGGGCCAGTCAATCCCGTACGGCCATACGCCGACGGTGCGGCGCATTGACCAGTAACGGTCCGGCGCACGGCTGACAACGAACGTAAAGGCCCCGGATTTCGGGGCCTTCGTCTTTCTACGACCGCTTGCGCCGATGATGGGGATGCAAGGGTCTAGGCTACGGCAGTAGAGGCCTCATGCGGTGTGGGTCTTGGGGTGCTGCCCAGGTCATCAGGCTGTGAGTTCCACATTTCGCTGGCTGATGCAGGCGTTGGCCATCGGCGGGATAAGCAAGCCTTGAGGAGCGACCTGGCAGGGAAATGCCCGACACCCCGGATTTGACCAAGAACCAGATGCTTGTCTTTGAAGCGCTTTCGCTGCCTCCGGGTGAAAAGCGTGATATCCATGTCGGCGCCGTCATGGGTATTCCGGAGCTGGCTGGAGCGAACAAAATCATGAAGAAGCTGATCAATACGCCCCGGGACCTGGTGCGCGAGACGCTTGAATCCATCGTGGACACCACGCCCGGCCTCGGCTTGCTGGAAGACGAGGACGTGGTGGTCAGGCTCGATCCGGCTGCGCCGGGGCAAAGGCTGGTCGCCGTGCTGTCCGGCGGCGGCAGCGGGCACGAGCCGGGCCATGCCGGCTATGTGGGTCGGGGCATGCTGTCCGCCGCGATTGCCGGCGATGTCTTTACCTCACCCAGCGTCGACACCATTCTCGCCGCCATACGCACCGTTGGCGGCCCGGCCGGTGCCTTGCTGATCGTCAAGAACTATACCGGCGACCGCCTCAATTTCGGCCTCGCCGCCGAGCTCGCCACCGGCGAAGGCATTCCGACCCGCATGGTTCTGGTCGGCGACGATGTCGCCTTGCGCGATACCGTTGCGCCCGATCGCCGGCGCGGCATCGCCGGGACCATTCTCGTCGCGCTGGGCGCCTGCACCGTGCCCGCCGTGGGGCGGCCGGGCTTCGAGCTGGGTGAAAACGAGATCGAGCTCGGCCTCGGCATTCACGGCGAGCAGGGCGTCGAACGCGTCGCCATCCAGCCCGCCGACCGCCTGGTCGAACGCCTGATGGACACGATCGTGCTCGATCGCGGAATCGGGGCCGGCCGCAGGGTCGCCATCCTGGTCAACGGCCTCGGCGCGACCCCGCCGATCGAACTGGCCATCGTCGCCCGGCGCGCGCTGTCCTATGCACGGGAAAAGGGCCTGCTCGTCGAGCGTCTCTATAGCGGGGTCTATCTTTCTGCGCTCGACATGCCCGGCTTTTCCTTGAGCCTGCTGCCGCTCGACGACGAACTGCTCGGCCTGCTCGACGCCCCGACATCGGCACGCGGCTGGGCCAGCGACGGCAGGATCGCCGATGTCCGGCAGATCGTTGCATCGTCCAGAACGGAAAAGGCGTTGCCGCCAGCCGAGCCGGGTCCGCAAAGCGCGGCTCTGCGCAGCGCGGTCGCTGCCGTGGCAAAGGCGCTGATCGCCGCTGAGGCGGAGCTGGCCGATCTCGACGGCCGCGCCGGGGACGGCGATCTGGGCGCCAGCATGGTGCGTGGCGCCGAGGCCATCGCCGCCCTGCCCGACGCGGCCTTCAACGCGCCCGCCGATCTGCTGGCGGCAATGTCGGACGCGCTCAGACGCAGCATCGCCGGAAGTTCGGGACCGTTCTACGCTGTCGGCCTCGCCCGCGCCGCCCGACACCTGGAGGGTGCCGAGGCGCCGAATGCCAGCCAGTGGCACGCCGCCCTCGGCGGTGCCATCCAGGCCATCGGCGCCCTTGGAGGCGCAAAGCCGGGTGACCGCACGATGATCGACGCGCTCGCACCGGCCGCCGACGCGATGGCCACAGCCATCGATGCCGGCAAGGACGCAATCGGCATCCTCGAGGCCATCGCCGACGCCGCCCGATCCGGTGCGCAGGCCACGACCGACATGTCCCCGCGCATGGGCCGCGCGAGCTATCTGGGCCAACGGGCCATGGGCATCCCCGACGGCGGCGCTGCCGCCGTGGCCATCTGGCTCACGGCAATCGCCGGCATTGTGAAACCAGCCGGCTAGCCGGCACGAGGCCGAGGCGCCAGCGTTGTTGGTCGGAGCCGACAAACCCGGCTTCGCGTGACATAGCCCCGCTCTGGCGGGGCTTTTCGTTGCCCGTCAGGCGTCGAGCTCGCCATCGCGCAGGGCAACATAGATGAGCACTGCGATGATGGTGATGAAGAACCGGAACGCCGATTCGATGCCGTTCCAGCTGTCCGACATCCACATGCCGAACCACTCGCCGCCGATGGTCATGAAGCCGACCTGCCAGACCAGGAAGCCGATCGACAGGCCGGCTATCGCCCAGCTTTTGGCCCGGTTGAACGCAGCCGCCGTATTGTGCGCATTCGAAAGCATGAAGAAGGCGCCGATCCAGCAGAAAACCGCAGTCGCCGTCTCGGCGGCGATGATCAGAATATAGGCGGCGTGATGCAGTGCGGGATTGGCGATCGAGCGATAAGCGATGGTGGCGTCCGGAAAGATCGTGTCCATCAGCAGGACATGCTGAACGAACGCGAAGTTCGTCCCATAGTCTGTGATGTTCCCGAAAGCCACGAGTGTTGCGAACAGCGCAATGGCTGCGACGAACGAAATCTTGCTCAGGCGCATAACCAGCATAGAGCCCTCCTCTATCGCCTGTTTGCCGGAGTATTGTACTTCGCCCTGGCCAACGTCAATGAAGCTCAGTTGCCCAGCCGGACAAGATGCCCTGTCCCCGGCGATGGCAGCGCTCAAGGATTGAACTGCTCCTCCAGCCATTCAACGAACAGCTGCACCTGTTCCGGGACGGCTTCCTTTTGCCACAGCACATGGAAGACCGGGCCCGGTACGCGAATGTGTGGCCATGGCTCGATGAGGTCGCCGCGTGCGAACTGGTCCGAGAGGATGCGGCGCGGACAGACCAGCGCGCCGCTGCCGGCAAGGCCCGCTTCCAGCGCCAGATAGAAATGCGGAAAGCTGGTGATGGCGGCGCCCTCGCCGGAGAGCCCGGCCGCCCCGAGCCAGCGTTCCAGCTCGCCGCTGCGGGTCTGCGAGGCCAGCAGGCGCAGCTTGAGGATGTCGGCTGGCCGCCACAGCTGCGTCTGGGCGGCCAGCCTGGGCGACAGCGCCATGGTCAGCTGTTCCTCGAACATCTTTTGCGACGGTAGCGCCACCGGCAGGTCCTGCTCGGTCCTGATCGCCACGTCGAACGGAATCTCGCGCCAGTTCTCCCCGGTATCCGTGTGCCGGACCTGCAGGGCGATATCCTTGTGGCGTTCGGAAAAATGCCAGCTGCGCGGGACCAGCCAGCGCGTCGCCAGCGTAGACGGCGCGATGACGCGCAACGGGCGGGCCCGATGATCGCCGCGGATCCGGGCGGTGGAAGCATCCAGCGCGTCGAGGACTTCGCCCAGCGTCCTCGCCCAAGTGATCGCTTCGGGCAAGGGCTGCATCTGCCTGCGATTGGGCTCGAACAGAGGGCGGCCCAGCCAGTCCTCGAGCGCAGTGATCCGCTTGCTGACTGCGCCATGCGTCACAAACAATTCTTTCGCCGCCTTTGTAACGCTTCCGAGACGGACGACACTTTCAAAAGCTGAAATGTATTTTAGAGGGGGAACTTTTCTATTCATCTGTTCCAAAACCTCACATATGTCCAATTATATTTCTATTCCAGCGACGAAGCCCTGAATGTATGCTTGTATCTGTAGTTGAGAACTTGTTCTGACTTAAAATAAGATATTATATTCGCATCAGGTGTCATCCGTATGACTGAAGCATATCCGGGCTCGTCTTCCGATGGGGAGACGGCGCCATTTCTCATCAATGGCCGAAGCTACCGCCGGCCCGGCCGGCCCGTGGTGGTGATCTGTTTCGATGGCTGCGACCCCGCCTATGTCACCGCCGCGATGGCCGCGGGGGTCGTGCCGAACCTGGCGCGGATGATGGAGGAAGGCTTCAACGCCGTTGCGCAGGCGGCGATGCCGACCTTCACCAATCCCAACAATGTGGCGATCGCCTGTGGCGCGCCGCCGGCGGTGACCGGTGTTGCCGGCAACTACTATCTCGACCGGAATACGGGTCGGGAAATCATGGTGCTGGACGGGCACCAGATGCGGGTGGACACCCTGTTCGCCCATTTCGCTGCCGCCGGCATCGAGGTGGCGGTGGTGACCGCAAAGGACAAGCTGCTGCGCGCATTGGCGCGTAATATGGAGGGGATCGCGCTTTCGGCGGAATCGCCCGATGGCGCGGCGGCGATTCTCGGGGACGCGGCGCCGCCGCCGGCCGCCGACAAATATTCCGAGGCGCTTTCGCTCTATGTGCTCGATGTCGGCGTGCAGCTGCTCGCCGCCGGGCGCGCTAGCGTCCTCTATCTCTCCCTGTCCGACTATGTGCAGCACAAGCATGCGCCAGAGGCCCCGGAGGCGCTGGCCTTCATGGCGGCGGTCGACCGGCGCCTGGGTCGCCTCGTCGAGCTGGGCGCAATCGTCGGCATCGTCGCCGACCATGGCATGAGCGACATGTCCGCCGAGGACGGCACGCCGCGCATAACCTATGTGCAGGACGAGCTGGAAGCCCGGTTCGGCGCCGGCGCCGTACGGGTGATCTGCCCGATCACCGATCCGTTCGTGCGCCATCACGCCTCGCTGGGCGGGTTTGTGCGGGTCTATATCAAGGATCCGGCCCTGTCGCTCGAACAGGTCAGGTCGGTGCTGGACGGCATGGATGGCGTGGCCCTGGCGCTGCCGGCCGACGCCGCCTGCGCCCGGTTCGACCTGCCCCTCGAAGGCGAGGCCGATGTCGTCGTGGTGGCGCAGCCGGGCGTGGCGCTGGGTGCGACGCGAAACGAGCACGATCTTTCGGCGCTGGCCGGCCAGAGGCTGCGCTCCCATGGCGGGCTCAGCGAGCTGGACGTGCCGTTCATCCTCTCCCATCCGCTTACGGCGGACTATGCCGCCCGCGCCGGGGCCGGGCTGCACAATTACGACATTTTTGACTTCGCCATCAACGGAGTAGCGCCATGACCGCTTCCGCCGAAACCGGGGATGCGCGTCGCGCCGTCATCCTCATCTGTGACGGGCACCGGAATGATTTCGTCCGGGAGGATACCTGTCCGAACATCTTCCGCTTCGCGCAGAACTCGCGCCGCTTCCTGAACCATCGGGCCATTTTTCCCTCGGCCACCCGCGCCAGCGCGGCCGCGATCGCCACCGGCTGCTGGCCGGCGAACCACGGGTTGCACGGCAACAGCATGGGCCTGCCCGAGGGCGACGGCATGCGGGTGCACGACGTGGGCGATCCGGCCTTCGTGGGCAAGCTGCGCCGGGCCTTGGGGCGCACCCTCAAGGTGCCGACGCTGGCCGAGCGCCTTGCGTCCCGTGGCGGAGCGGTCATCGCCTCGAACGTCTCGCCGGGCGCCGCCTATTTCCAGGACCCGGACAATTTCGGCCATGTGATTCACCGCGCCGGCTCGTTCGGGCCCGGCGGGCAGGCGCTCGGGCCGGACGAAGCCCCGGTCGTCAGCCACGACTGCGCCGGCGACGAGGCGCTGGGCGCCTGGTTCGCTTCGGAGGTGCTGCACCGGCGGCGCCCGCAACTGGCGGTGCTGTGGCTGGCCAATCCTGACCAGGGCATGCATGCCGGGCCGCTGGGCTCGCCGATCCATCTCGATGCCATCGCCGCCGCCGACCGGGTTTTCGCCCGGGTCGAACAGGCCGTGGAGGCTTTGCGGGCCGAGGGCGAGGACGTTCTTTTCCTCGTCGGTTCCGATCATGGCCAGGAAACGGTGCGCGAGCGCGTGGCCGTGGCGACGAAGCTGGTCGCGGCCGGTCTCAAGGACGGGCCGGACAGTGACGAGGTGGTCGTCGCGCCGCAGGGCGGCAGCGGCCTTGTCTATGTTGCCCGGCGCGCCGAAGCGCGCATTCCCGAAATCCTGACCTTCCTGCGCGCTCAGGACTGGATCGGGGAAGTCTTTTGCGGCGCCGAGCTGTTGCATATCGGCCAGCGCCCCGAAAACGGCCTGCACATCGCCTTCTCGATGGCGCGCAGCGCCGAGCCCAACACCTTCGGCGTGCCCGGCCAGATCACGGTCTGCGTCAGCGACGAAAAGCCCGGAAAGCCGGAAGGCTTCGGCAGCCATGGCGGCCTGGGCGATTTCGAACGCCACCCCTTCCTGATCGCCAATGGGGGCGGCTTCGCTTCCGGCACCGTCGAAGACGGCGTCACACGGCTGATCGACATCGCACCTACCGTGCTGCGCCATCTGGGGTTGCCCCGGGACGGCATGGACGGTCTCGCCCTCCCGCAGAACTAACCTACCCGGAGACTTTCCAGATGAAAAAGCATCTGCTCGCCTTCACCGCCGCCCTGCTGCTCGGCCAGGCAAGCCTGCCCGTGCTGGCCCAGGAATATGGCGGCACGCTGCACCTGAAATGGGGCACGCTCGACACCACCGATTTCCACCGCCACACCGGCACGATCTCCCTGCCCCATCCTTTCGCCGAGACGCTGACCTCGATTTCGTTCGACGGCAGCCCCAAGGGCCTGCTTGCCGAGAGCTGGACCGTCTCGGACGATGCGCTGACCTATACGTTCAACCTGCGCCAGGGCGTCAAATTCCATAATGGACGCGAGCTGACATCCGAGGACGTGCTGCAGAATTTCGAGCGCATCCGCAACACCGTCGAGGCCGGCTGGCTGACCACGGCTATGGAGCAGGTGGAAACCTTCTCGACGCCCGACGCGCACACTTTCGTCGTCCAGCTCAAGGCTCCGTTCGGCCCCTTCCTCAACCTGATCGCCGAAGCCTGGATCCTGGCGCCGGAATCGCCGGGCTGGGACGGCAACATCACCCAGCCCATCGGCACCGGTCCATTCACCTTCGACAGCTGGACACCCCAGCTCACCCTCAACGGCAGCCGGTTCGAGGACTACTGGATGGAAGGCCAGCCCTATCTCGACGGCATCGTGTTCGACGTCCGCGAAGTGGCCGACGCCACGCTGGCGCTGCGCGCCGGAGACTATCAGGTGGCGAGCATTCCGCTCAACAGGGTCGAATCCATCGAGGCGGAAGGCTTCGAGATCGCCTTTCAGGGCGGCACGAGCTGGGATTTCATCTCGTTCAACAACCGCAATCCGCGTCCGCCCTTCGACAATGTCCGGGTGCGCGAGGCCGTGATCTGGGCGGTCGACCGGGCCCAGTTCGGCACCATCATGAACGGCAGTTTCGCCGATCCGGGCAACCAGCCGGTCGGTGAAGGCAATTTCTTCTTCGACGAGGACCTTGCCGCCAACGATCAGCACAACGTCGCCGATATCGAGCGCGCCAGGCAGATCCTGGAAGAAGAAGGCATCAACCCCGCCGACTACACGCTCTACATGGTCTCGACCGTGGGCAGCCGTAGCGGCCCCCTGATGTCGCAGGTGCTGCGCAGCCTCGGCTTCGACGTCGACATGCGCGAATATGACGATCTGGGCTATCAGCGCGCCCTGTCCGAATATGACTGGGACATCTTTCCCGGCGGTTCGGGCGCCCGCAACGACATCTTCCTGCGCTATGTGCGCCTGATGAGCGAGGGCCCCAATCCGGGCCTGTGGGGTGGCATTCAGGACCCCGAGCTGGACGCGCTGATCAACCAGGCGATCTCCACCGCCGACCTCGATGAGAGCCGCGACTTCTACCTGCAGGCCTGGCAGCGGGTGATGGACAATTACTACACCGTCGGCCTGGGCCAAAAGCCTTCCGCCTACGCCATCAACCCCGATGTCCACGACATGACCATCGGCTTCAACAGCTCCGCCCACCGTGTGGACGGGGGCCTCGCGTTCGCGTGGATCGAACAGCAGTAAGGCCCTGAACCAAGGAGACCCGCAATGACGGCAGAAGCCCTGACACGGCCCGTTCGCGACCGCCTTGCGGGTCTCGATCCGGTGCTGTCGCTGGCCTGGATCATCCTGGGCATCACATTGATCGTTGCGGTGGCGGGCCCATGGGTCGCCACCCACGATCCGATGATGTTCAGCGCCGACATGAACGAGCCTCCCGGCGACGGGCATATACTGGGCACCGACGATGCCGGGCGGGACGTGTTCTCGCGGCTGGTGATCGGCACGGGGCTCAGCCTCGTCTACGGAGCCAGCGCCGCCCTGGTCGCGCTGGTTCTTGGCGGCGTGACAGCCCTGTTGGCGATGTCGCTGGGCCGGCCGGTCGAATACGCGCTGTTCGCCATGGTCGACCTGGTCCGGGCGCTGCCGGGCATCCTCTTCGCCCTGGCCTTCATCGTCGCCTTCGAGCCGGGCGCGTTCTCCGTCGTGTTGGCGCTGGGCGTTTCCTTCGCACCCAACTTCGCCATGATCACCCGGGCCACCTATCAGCAGCAGATGACGCAGGCCTATACCCAAGCTGCCAAAGTGCTCGGCGCCCGCCCCGGCAGGATCGCGCTGGTGCATGTCCTGCCCAATATCGGCGGCGCGCTGATCACCCAGTTCGCCATCATCCTGCCGCGCTGCATCGTCTCCGAATCGGTCCTCAGCTTTCTGGGGCTGGGCGTTTCCTCTGAGGCGCCGAGCTGGGGGCGCATGATCGCCTCCGCCACCCCCTTCATGGAAGAGGCGCCGCACGCGCTGCTGGCACCGATCCTGGCGCTGTCAGCCGTTACCTTCGCCCTGGCCATCATCGGCAATGCACAGCGCCAGCGCCTCACCCGCACGACCGCGAGGAAAGCCCTATGAGTCCGCATCACTACCGGCTGGCGGCCAGCATCGGCGTCGACCTGCTGCGCGCCATGGCCGTGGCCTTCGGCATCATCGTCTTCACCTTCTTCATCATCCGCATGATCCCGGGCGACGTGGTCGACGTGCGCGGCATCGAGGGCTCGCTGACCTATTCGCAGCAGTCTCTCATGCGCGAGGAACTGGGGCTGAACAAACCCTGGCTGACGCAGTTTTTCGAATGGTGCACGATGATCCTTTCGGGCGATCTCGGCCAGTCGGCGCGCTTCGCCCGCCCCATCGCCGATCTTCTGGGCGCGGTGTTGCCCTCGACGCTGCTGCTGGGCGCCACCGCGCTGGGCATCGGCGTGGTGCTGGGCGTCACAGTCTGCGTGCTGGCGGCGCTGTTCCCGCGCTCGATCTTCGTGCCGGTGGTCGATTTCATCACCATCTGGTCGATCACCGTGCCGACCTTTTCCATCGGCATCGTGTCGCTGATCGTCTTCGCCGTATGGCTGGACTGGATTCCGGCGATCGGCAATTTCACCGTGCCGGCATTGATCCTCGGGCTCGATACGGCGGGTTCCATCGCCAAGGCGCTGCACGAGGATATGCGTGAAACCGAGACTGCGGAGTTTATCCGCGCCGCACGCGCCAGAGGCGTCAGCCATGCCGGCATCGTGCTGCGCCATATCCTGCCCAACGCCATCACCGTCACCATCGCCATCATCGGGCTGATGCTGGCCGGGGTCTTCACCGGGGCCATCACCATGGAAGTGGTGTTCGGGCTGCCGGGGCTGGGCACGCTGACGCTGCAGGCGATACGCGGCCGCGACTATGCCGTGGTGCAGGCCATCATCATCTGGCTTGGCGTCGCGGTGATCTTCGCCAACTTCGTCGCCGATACGCTCGGCAAGCTGATCAATCCGCGCCTGAGGAAGATATGATGAGCACGCTGCTGCGCGTCACCGACCTGCATGTCACGCTCGAGACCCGCAAGGGGCCGGTCGAGGCGGTCAAGGGCGTCTCCTTTGCCATAGCCAGGGGCGAGACCCTCGGCCTCGTGGGGGAGTCAGGCTCCGGCAAATCTATGACAGCCATGGCGCTGGTCGGCCTGGCGCCGCCGGGAACCGGCCTGCGCCTCACCGGAGAGGCGCGCTTCGACGGCATCGACCTCATCGGCCTCGACCAGCGCGGATTTGCGGCTGTGAGGGGCAAGCGTATCGGTGTGGTGTTCCAGGACCCTGCCGCGGCCCTCGATCCGCTGATGAATGTCAGCGACCAGATTCGCGAGGCGCTGCCGCGGAAGCTGACCCGCGCCCGGATCGAACGCCGTATCACCGAGCTGCTGGCGGAAGTCGGGCTCGGGGAAATCCCCCATGTCCGGAGCCGCTACCCGCATGAATTGTCCGGCGGGCAGCAGCAGCGGGTCGTCATCGCCTCGGCGCTGGCGGGCGATCCGGACCTGCTGATTGCGGACGAACCGACCACGGCGCTCGACATGAGCGTGCAGGCGCAGATTCTCGAGCTCTTGCAGACGCTGCAGCAGGCGCGCGGCATGGCCATGCTGCTCATCACCCACGATCTGGGCGTGGTGTCGAAATATGCCCGTCGGGTGGTGGTGCTTCGCGGGGGGCAAATGGTCGAGCACGGGCCGGCGGCGCAGGTGCTGGGCCAGCCGCGCGAGGACTATACGCGCATGCTGCTGCGCAGCCGGCCCAAGCTGGTCGCGGCAGCTCCCGCCGCGTCTGGAACGGCCCGCGAGGACATTCTGACGGTCTCCGGCCTTTGCGTCACCTATCCCGGCCCGCGTGCCTTTTCTCCGCGCATCAGGGCACTCGAATCCGTCGACCTGGCTTTGCGCAAGGGTGACGCGCTGGCCATCGTGGGTGAAAGTGGCAGCGGCAAGAGCACGCTGGGCAAGGCGCTGGTAGGGCTGGTGCGGCCGGATCGCGGGCAGGTGCGGTTCCAGGGGCGCGACATCGAAACGACCCGCATGAGCCAGGCCGTGCGGCAGAACATCCAGTACATCTTCCAGGATTCCTACGGCGCGCTCAATCCGCGGCTCGATGTCGAGCAGTCGCTGGTCGAGCCCTTCGCCATCTACCGCAAGCCGCGCCATGCCTGGCGGGACGAAGCGGTGCGGCTGCTGGAGGAAGTGGAGCTGTCGAGCAGCCACCTCAATCGGTACCCCTGGGAGCTGTCAGGCGGTCAGCGGCAGCGCATCAACATCGCCCGGGCGCTGGCCGTCTCGCCGGACCTGCTGATCTGCGACGAGATCGTCTCGGCGCTCGACGTCACCGTCCAGGCGCAAGTGCTTGAGCTGCTGATGCGTCTACAGCGGACGCGGGGCCTCAGCCTCATTTTCATCAGCCACGATCTCGCGGTGGTCGCGGCGCTGTGCAACCGTACCATGGTGCTGCGGAATGCCGGGGTGGTCGAGGAGGGAACGACGCGGGATATCCTGACCGCGCCGGTAAATCCCTACACGCGAAAGCTGGTGCAAGCCGCCGAAGCCATCGTATTGGCGCAGACCCCAGCGTGGCAAGCGGAGACGGCTGGGGAGGCGATGGAATCGAGCTGATGGTCTTCCGTCGGTCCAGCGAAGACAGCGGAAGCTGCCGGACTACGCCGGTTTGATCAGGACCTTGATCTCATCGAAATTGAAGCCGGCCTAAGGCCGTAGTGAGGATTTAACGAAGGGGGATACGGCTGTTCATGGGTGCGTTGCTCTGGATGGCGCGCTCGGGTGCGCGCTGGCGGGATTTGCCCGAGCGTTTCGGCGACTACCGGACGGTCAAGCGGCGCCATTACGACGGGGTCGAGCACGATGTTCTGGGCGGGATATTCCGGTTCCTGGCCGCAGACGCCGACTTCGAATGGCTGATGGTCGACGCGACTATCGTGCGCGCCCATCAGCATGCGGCCGGAGCCCGCAAGGAAAAGGGAGGCCTGATGCCCAGGCAATTGGCCGCTGTCGTGATGGCCTGACGACCCTGTCGATATTCGCGTCACCCGCCGCGCTATCGCAAGCCGGAACGGCAGTGCTCGAAGCGCGGGCATCCTGCCGCATCCGCGATGCGTGCGATCGCCGCCGGGGCGCCGATGATGGCTGTAAGGGCATGCGCCATGATTGCGCTACCTCAGTCCGAAGGTCCGCCCAGCCCCATGCGGGTGGCGTGCCATGAGGCTTCCGCACGCGAGGAGATACCGAGTTTGCGATAGATGGTCTTTATGTAATCTGCGACCGTGTTTTCGCTCAGTCCCAGTTCGGCCGCTACTTCGCCATTGCGTAGGCCACGCCCCGACCAGCCCCAGCCCCAGCACCTCGCGCTCGCGCGTCGTGAGGTCGTCCTCAGGTGCCGCCGGGCCGGTATGGCGGAAATGCTCCATGATGCGGCAAGCGACCGAGGGCGAAAGCGCCGGGATACCCTGCGCCACCTGCCTGAGCTGGGCGACGAGGAGATGCTCTGGCTGGTTCTTGAGCGGGTAGCCCTGCGCGCCCGCGGACAGGGCACGACAATCGAGGCGTCATCGCCCATCACGGTAGTGACGACGCACACCGTCTCGGGCTTCAAAAGCCGCAGATTGCGCAGAACCTCCATGCCCGAGCCGTCGGAAAGCCCGAGGTCGATCAGCGCGACGTCGTAGTCACGCGCCGCAACCTGTGCGATGCCGGCTCGCATGCTCGCCGCTTCCCGGACCGTACAGCCGGGGAAAGCAGCTTGCGCGATCTCCATGAGCCAGCGGCGCGTCTCGCTGACGTCTTCGACGATGAGGATATGCGCGTCCGCCCTATGTCGATGGGAAATTTTACCTCTATCTGGGTACCAGCGGCTCCGCTCTCGATTTTAAACCGGCCGCCGAGACCCTTCACCCGCTCTTTCATATTCGTCAATCCGTTGCCTGATCGCGCGGCTTGGGTGTCGAACCCCTTGCCGTCATCGGTAATCCTGACGGAGATTTCGTCCGCTTCCAGACGCACCGTGATGGCGATCCTGCCCGTCCCGGCATGCTTGAGCGCGTTTTGGACCGCTTCGCGGATGATTGAGCGCAGCGTGTGCGCTGCCTGAAGCGGGCAGCACCGCATCGCCTACGCCGTCGGCCCGCCAGTCCATGCCGACACTGGCGGCGTGCAGGTTTTCTGAGACCAGCCCGGTTTCACCAGCCGCCGGGGATAGAGCAGAAACAGCCCGATCATGCCGATCCCGAAGATCAGCGCGCCGGCATGCGCTCTGGCGCGCAAAGAAATCCCGCATCCGCGCATATGTCGGGAGCGCGTCAGGCTCCTCGATCAGATCAGACGGCTCGATCTCGACCCGCTCTCCAGCCCCCTCGGCCGCGACCAGAAACCCGAGCCAGGCATGGCCCGCCGACGGCTCGCCCGGCTCGACGCCGATGATCATGAGCAAGGGGAAGTCGGGATCAGCCTCAAGCTGGAGGCCGAGCCGGCCGTAAGAGTTCGCCAGCGACAGCATGAAGATCACCGGGAGGAGGCTTGTCGCTATGAGTAGCGAAAGGCGGACGATGGGCGTGAATGCGAGCAAGGATGCCGGAAGTTTTGGATCCACGCTCGACGTCAGCAGCCCGCCGGGCCCGACTACCGTCCGCACCTGGCCCAACCGCTTCGAAGCTTGCGACGGTGACCCGGGATTGCTGATCGACGGCTATGGGCGCAACGGCAACCGCGGTGCCCGTCTCCGTCCCGAGGCTGCGACCCTGATGGGCGAGTGGGTCGAGAAGTACCAGAGCAATCTCAAGCCGACGATGTCCTCTCTGTACCGCGACATGCGTTCGGATTTCCGCGCCGAGCTGCCGGGGCTGTCGGTTCCGGCGCGGCGGCTTCGTCTGGGACGGAGCGCCTGACCCTTGGCTTTGCAACTTTTGCCGCAGCGGCAGCTTTCTGATGCAGGCGCATGGCAATGGAGATGAGCAATATGCCAGGAAACAAGCTGAATTCCCATCGCAGTGCTGCACAGGTCCAGCAGCCGCAGCTTGACCGGCGATCCCTTCTGGTTGGCACGGCCGGCCTCGGATTGGGAGCCATTCTAGGCGCCCCGCCAGCTCTCGCGCAAAGCGATCACAGGACCCTGGTGGCCAGCCACGATCACCCCGGAACGCTGAGCGAGCGCATATACAGCGTAAATCCGCTGCACCCCGATATGGCGGATATCGCCGAAAACCCCATTAACATCCCGCCGCCGATCGAGCGCTCCGAGCCGGCGGTCATCGAAGTCGACCTCGAGACCATCGAGCTCGAGGCTCATCTTTCCCACAACAGCAGCTTCCGCTTCTGGACCTTCAACGGCACGGTGCCGGGACCCTTCATTCGTGTGCGGGTGGGGGATACCGTCAACGTGCGCCTGCGCAATCATCCCGATAGCTGGATGATGCACAATGTCGATTTTCACGCCGTGACGGGACCCGGCGGTGGCGCAGAGGCTACCTCGGCGGGGCCGGGCGAGGAAAAGAGCTTCAGCTTCAAGGCCCTCAATCCGGGCGTCTACATTTACCACTGCGCGGTGCCCCCCGTCGCCTTGCACATCGCCAACGGCATGTATGGGATCATCCTGGTCGAGCCCGAAGGCGGCATGACCCCGGTCGATCGGGAGTTCTATGTCATGCAGGGCGAAATCTACACCGAAGAGCCGTTCGGAACCGCCGGGCTGCTGAACGAAAGCTACGACAAGCTGCTCAACGAGCGCCCGGAATTCTTCGTACTCAACGGCCATGTAGGCGCCTTGACCGATCACTATCCGATGCACGCCAATGTCGGCGAGACGATACGCATCTATTTCGGTGTCGGCGGCCCAAACTTCTCCTCCTCGTTCCACGTGATCGGGGAAATCTTCGACAAGGTCTACCAGTTCGGCTCGTTGGTGAGCCCGCCGCTCGAAAGCGTGCAGACCGTGACGGTGCCCGCCGGGGGCGCGGTCGCGGTCGAGATCAAATGTGAGGTTCCGGGGCGATATGTCCTCGTCGATCATGCGCTGTCGCGCGTCGAGCGTGGCCTTGCCGGATATCTCATCGTCGAAGGCGAAGCCGCGCCCGACATATTCGATGCGCCGGAGGAAGACGTGTAGGCTTTTGGCGATTCGTCTCGCCGGCGGTCCGATCAGGCTGCCGGCGAGGCCATGGCCAGGGAGGAAGCCAACTCATGGCGCTTGTGCATGCCGGACCGGCTGAAGCCGTCTCGCTTATGGATGGAACGGGCAAACCGCAGGACACGATGTCCTCGGCCATCGTCAAAACGGCCGAATTCCAGGCGATCCATCTGATCGTCGCGGAGGGCGCCGAGATTGCGCGGCACGCCGTCCCCGGACCCATCACCCTTTATTGCCTCGAAGGACATGTGCGCCTGAATCTCGATCATTCGCAGGTCGAGCTGCACGAAGGGCATTGGCTGTATCTCGAAGGCGGGGAACCTCACGCCGTCTCCGGCCTGAAATTCTCGCGCGTGCTGCTGACGATAATGGCGCTGCCGGCCCGCAAACCTGAAGCAGCGCCATCCCTTGTGTAAGAAAATGCCCGGCTATTGACCGGGCTGGCCTTCGGAGCCCGTGTCGGGCGCGAGCGCCTGTTCGAAGAAGCCGGCCATGCGCTCCCTGGCCTTGGGGGGCATGTTGACGGCCTGCGCGGCATCCAGATTGTCCATGGAGTCGCCGACCTTGATCAGCCCGACCATCCCCATGCCGAAATGCGGCGTGCATTTGTAGCCGTACAGCCCTTCCTGCTCGAAGGTCACCGTGAACTCCTCATTGATCCGGCCCTTGAACGGCTCCGCGCCCTCGGGAAGCATTCCGGCGATGGTTTCGGCGTTGTGGGTGGGATCCGTGGGAACGAATGTGACCGTATCGCCAGGCTGGATATGGAGGTATGCCGGCTCAAAGACCATGGTCGCTCCATCCGCGTCACGGTTGAGCATCTGCACCTCGAAATCTTCGGCCAGAACCGGACCGATGCTGCCGAGCGCCAGAATGGCGGCGCCGAAAAAGGGTTTGGCGAACATCACAATCTCCTTGGAAGGTCGTTACCACTGAACAGGGAACAACCAGCCAACGCCCCTTCCGAGCTTCCGTTCCACCCGCCTGCCCGGCGGCGCCTGCTTCCGCTTTGTGAACGAGCGGTTCCATTAGTGAAGGAACACCCTCATGGCCGCGCCGTTGAACCCGCCGCGAGAACAGGTCTCGCGTTCATCCCGAAAGGATCGAAAAATGGCCAACAATGGCAACAACCGTGGCGGCACGCACGAGCAGCATGTGAAGGCTGGTCAGCAGAGCCACAAGAACGACGACAACAACTCGAACAACGATCGCGACAATCAGCGCGAGGGTTCGAGCCGCGGCGGCTCCCATGAGCAGCACGTGAAAGCGGGCCAACAGCGGCAGCTTTTCGGCACCGCATAGGCAGCAACGGCCGGTGATCTCCAACATCAGGTGCCACGAATGGTTCCGGAACCGGCGGAATAGCCGAACATCCGTTCCGCTGCGCCATTCCAGCTCTGACGCCGCAGCCGATACCCATCAGTTGCGCCGCTGACCGGCGACATCGACGTCCGACCATCAAGGCCCCGCTTCGGCGGGGCTTTTTGTTGTCATGATGCTGGACGCCATCAGTCCGGCGCTCTACGGCCTTGATTTTGCGAAAGGAGGTGCCGGCGCTGATGGTGTGCAAACGCCTCCAACTGCGCGAGCTCTAAACTGGCCCCGGGGCTTGGCTTCCTGTCCCTCGCCTGCGATAGGGGTGTTCATGAGCAATACAGATGACGACTATGTCTACGACGAGGTGACCGGCGAATGGCTTCCGGCCTCCGAGGCGAAGGCGGCGCAAGCCACGACGATCGAAGTGCGCGACGCCTCCGGCAATGTGCTCGCCGACGGCGATGCCGTGGTGCTGATCAAGGACCTCAAGGTCAAGGGAGCCGGCCAAACGCTGAAGCAGGGCACCGTCATCAAGTCGATCCGGCTCACCGACGATCCCGAGGAGATCGACTGCCGGCACGATCAGATCAAGGGCCTCGTCCTGCGCACCGAGTTCGTGCGCAAAAGATAGCGCCATCGGTCAAATACCGGTCGATGACGGCGGACAGGCGCAACGGTCCGCCGGAGAGACCGAACAGCCCGCCCGCCATCGGCCTTAACCCGCGAACAGCGACAACCCGCCATCGACGCGGATGGTCTGGCCGTTGACGAATTTGGCGCGCGGGCCGGCGAGGAAGGCGACGGCGTCGGCGATCTCGTCGGGCTCGGCATAGCGCACCAGC